>CAKUYG010000042.1 GCA_934702165.1 uncultured Bacteroidales bacterium
GGATTATACACTATGGTCGCGTTGACATTGCTCAGGCACTTGCCGGACTGCACCATCTCAAGCGCCTCCTGGGTTATCTCCCGGTCTATGTTCTTGCGTTCGTTGTTGCTCTCGTTGATCTGCCGCCCTATTGCCATCGCGGCGGCTGAATCCGCAGCCGTGAGCAGTTCCACCGCCATGCGCCCGGACTCCATGCGCCCGGCGGCGTTGATCCGCGGGCCGATCTTGAAGACTATGTCGTCCACGGTAATGTGCCCCGGTTCCAGATTGGACAGTGACACCATGGCCAGCAGGCCCTGGCACGGGTTCTCATTGAGCTGTTTGAGCCCGAAATGGGCAAGGATACGGTTCTCCCCCACCATGGTGACAAGGTCCGAGGCTATGCTCACGACCAGAAGGTCGAGCAGGGGCACCAGACTCTCGAACGGAACCCCGTACCTCTGCGAATAAGCCTGTACAAGCTTGAATCCCACCCCACAACCGGAAAGATCGTCAAACGGATAACTGCAATCTTCACGTTTCGGGTCAAGCACCGCCACGGCTGCCGGAAGTTCGGACTCGGGAAGATGGTGATCACAGATAATGACATCAACTCCTTTAGTGGCGGCATATCCTACTTTGTCTATGGCCTTTATACCACAATCAAGGGTGATCAGAAGCGTGAAGCCGTTGTCAGCCGCCCAGTCTATCCCCTTGAACGACAAGCCATAACCCTCATCGTAACGATCAGGTATATAAAAATCGACAGAAGATGTGAAACGTTTGAGAAACGAGTACACGAGCGCCACGGCAGTGGTCCCGTCCACATCATAGTCCCCATAGACGAGAATCTTCTCCCCGGAGGTCACGGCCTTGCGCAGACGCTCCACGGCGACATCCATGTCCTTCATCAGGAAGGGGTCATGGAGGTTGTCAAGACTCGGGCGGAAAAAAGATCTGGCCTGCTCGAATGTCTCCACCCCGCGCTGCACAAGCAGGCCGGCAAGCACCTTGTCGATACCCACTTCCGTCGCGAGCCTGTCCACTTTCGCCCTGTCGGCCGGCTCCTTTACTATCCACTTGCAGTCCTTAGCCATATCAGAGCAAAGTTAATCATTTATTTCAGAATTTTATAGTACTTTTGCAGCATGGAATATAGTGAACAGGAACTTTTGCGCAGGGAGTCTCTTTCCAAGCTCAGGGAGCTCGGAATCGAGCCTTACCCGGCAGCCGAATACCCGGTCAACGCCACAGCCGCTGAGATCACGGCCGGATACGACCCGGAAAAGAGCAATTATCAGGAAGTTTGCATAGCCGGCAGGCTCATGAGCCGCCGCATAATGGGGGCCGCTTCTTTCGGCGAGCTGCAGGACAGCACGGGAAGGATCCAGATCTACGTCAAGCGCGACGAGATCTGCCCGGGCGAAGACAAGACCATGTACAACACAGTCTGGAAGAAGCTTCTCGACATCGGTGACGTCATCGGCATCAAGGGTTTCGCCTTCATCACCCAGACGGGCCAGCTCAGCGTGCACGCCAAAGAACTGACCCTCCTGAGCAAGTCCCTCAAGGTTCTCCCTATCGTCAAGGAGCAGGACGGGCAGGTATTCGACGCCTTCACCGACCCGGAGCTCCGCTACCGCCAGAGGTATGTGGATCTCATCGTGAACCCGCAGGTAAGGGAAGTCTTTGTCAAGAGGGCCAAGATCATCGCCACGATGAGGCAGTACTTCAACGAGGCAGGATGCCTCGAAGTCGAGACTCCGATCCTGCAGAGCATCCCGGGAGGCGCGACCGCACGCCCGTTCATCACGCACCACAACGCGTTGGACATCCCGCTGTACTTGAGGATCGCCAACGAGCTCTACCTCAAGAGGCTGATCGTCGGGGGATACAACGGCGTGTACGAGTTCGCCAAGGACTTCCGCAACGAGGGCATGGACAAGACCCACAATCCGGAGTTCACCTGCATGGAGATATATGTGGCCTACAAGGACTACAACTGGATGATGAAGTTCGTCGAGAAGATGCTCGCCAAGGTATCGGAAGCCGTCAACGGGACCACGGTCGTCAAGATCGGAGACAACGAGGTGGACTTCGGCGGAAGCTACCGACGCCTGCCTATGCTTGAAGCCATTAGGGAATACGCCGGGGTGGACATCAGCGGCAT
This sequence comes from uncultured Bacteroidales bacterium, assembly GCA_934702165.1. GTDB lineage: Bacteria > Bacteroidota > Bacteroidia > Bacteroidales > UBA932 > Cryptobacteroides. The sequence goes on from CAKUYG010000042.1 coordinate 2,150, forward strand.
GGATGAGGACGCTCTCCGCGAGACCTGCGCCCGCCTCAACGTCAAGACCGAGCCTTCCATGGGCAAGGGCAAGCTCATCGATGCCATATTCGGTGAATATTGCGAGGACAAGCTCATCCAGCCGACATTCGTCACGGACTACCCTGTCGAGATGTCACCTCTGACCAAGCGCCACCGCGACAACCCCGAGCTCACTGAGCGCTTCGAACTGTTCGTCTGCGGCAAGGAACTGGCCAACGCCTACTCCGAACTCAACGACCCTATCGACCAGCTCCAGAGATTCGAGGAGCAGGCCAGGCTCAAGAGCAAGGGTGACGACGAGGCCATGTATATCGACATGGACTTTGTGCGCGCCCTCGAATACGGCATGCCGCCGACCTCCGGGATGGGCATGGGAATCGACCGTCTGACCATGTTCATGACCGGCCAGACCACCATCCAGGACGTGCTCTTCTTCCCTCAGATGAAGCCGGAGAAGACCCTCAAAAAAGAAGAAAAGAAGTGAGAGAAACCCTCACATCAGCTTCAAATCCGAAGATAAAAAAACTTATCGCGCTGCAGCAGAAAGCCTCTGAGCGGCGCGAAAGTTCTTTATTCGCAGTAGAAGGCCGCCGGGAACTCTCCCGCTGTCTTGAAGCCGGGTACGAGCCGGACACGATATTCATCTGTCCCGAGATAGCAGGTTCTGTCTCCCTGCCGGAATGCCGGATCTGCGAAGTGAGCCGGGAAGTATACGCCAAGATAGCCTGCCGGGAAGGCACCGAGGGAATAATCGCCGAGATCAAAGCCAGACCCCATAGTCTGGACAATCTCCGGCTCAGTGCAAGCCCGCTCATAGCAGTGCTTGAAAGCGTCGAAAAACCGGGAAACATCGGTGCAGTGCTCAGAACCTGCGATGCCGCCGGGGCGGATGCCCTGATCATCTGCGACCCCAAGGCCGACATGTACAACCCGAACCTCATACGTGCCTCGCTCGGAGCCGCATTCACGGTACAGACCGCATCATGCAGCAGCGAGAAAGCCATCAATTACCTCAAATCAAGAGGAATACAGATACTCACCGCACAGCTGCAGGACTCATCCGCCTACTACGATTGCGACATGCGCGGCCCCACAGCCATCGTGATGGGCACCGAATCCACAGGCCTCAGCACACAGTGGCGGGAAGCTGCCGATGCGCACATAATGATACCTATGCTCGGCAAGGTGGACTCGCTCAACGTTTCGGTATCCGCCGCCATACTTCTTTATGAATCAATAAGACAACGTCAAAATGGATAAATTCGGACTCATCGGGCATCCGATCGCCCATTCACTCAGCCCGGCCCTGTTCAGGGCCGCCTACAACGGGAAATACCGGTACGACCTTATTGAGACCCCCGATTTCAACGAGGCATGGGACCGTTTCCTCAAAGAATACAAGGCCATCAATGTCACGGCCCCGTTCAAGGGGGACGCGTTCCGCATGGCGGACTGGAAGAGCCCCGAATGCGAAAGGGTCGGAGCAACCAACCTCTGTCTCAACACGCCAGAAGGTGTCAAGGCCTGGAATTCTGACTACCTAGGAGTAAGGGCACTATTGGAGCCGCTCCAGAAAGGAAGCGCCGCCGTGATAGGATTCGGAGGAGCGGGCAAGGCCGCGCTTGCGGCAGCCGAAGATCTCGGATTCGACACACAGCTCTACCGCCACGACGGCATAGCGGACGGAGTAAAGGCCGATGTCATAATCTACACCCTGCCGTCAGCCGTCGACGGAATCGACAAACTTGACTGTGGGCACCTTATAGAGGCAAATTACAAGAACCCCTGCCTTTCGGGACACAAGGGCTACATCCCGGGGACGGCATGGCATCTCCAGCAGGCCCTGCTCGGCTACGGGATCATGAGCGGGGAGACCCCGGACATCGAGGCTATGCGAAAAGTGTATCTCTGATCAGCTCCGCCACTTCACGCACGGACTTGCCGGTAGTGTCCACAATCAGCGAAGCCTGGGAATATAGAGGCTCTCTCGTGGCGAACAACTTGTCCGCATCCTTGAAGAGAGGTCTGGAAGCATCGCTCTTGCCGATACGGGAGCGTATCTCCTCCAGAGAAGTCTTAAGATAGACGCTTTCCGTCCTGTCGAGCAGGATCTGCCGTGAAGCAGGAAAGCAGAACGTACCTCCGCCAAGCGAGAGCACAGAGGGCTTCCAGATCGACTCGGCCTTGTCCAGAAAGGCCTCCAGGGCCTCAAGCTCCGCCTGGCGGAAAGCCCCCTCTCCTCCGGCACTGAATATGTCCCGGATCGAGCGGCCCTCACGCCTGACTATGACCGAATCAAGATCCGCGAAATGCGCATCCGTCAGTGCGGCCAGCTCGCGCCCCACAGTGCTTTTGCCGCAACCCATGAAACCGGTCAAGGCTATGATCCTTTTTTTCATGTCCGAAAGATAGCGAATTTCCCATCGCTTTTAGCGAAAAAATCTGTATCTTGCAGGGATAAATTTTGTTTATATGTCACTTAATAAAGTAATGCTTATCGGTAACGCCGGGAAAGATCCTGAAGTACGTTACCTTGACGGAAATGCCCAGGGCGGGCAGGGAAGGAAAGTCGCCACCTTCACGCTGGCGACGACGGAGAGGTTCAGAGACCGCAACGGAGAGTCCAGGGACAACACCGAGTGGCACAACATCACGGCATGGGGACAGCCTGCTGACATCGTGGAGAAATACGTCCACAAGGGCACCCAGCTCTACATAGAAGGCAGGCTCAGGACGAGGTCATGGACCGACCAGAACGGGAACAAGAGATACACGACCGAGATCAACGTGGACAACCTCCAGCTCCTCGGCCGCAGGGAATCCACCGACAACAGCAGCTATCAGGGGAACCAGGGCAGTTACCCATCACAGGCCGGCCCGCAGCAGGGGGTATACCAGCAAAACAGTTACCCTCATCCGGCCAGCACGCAGCCTCAATATCCAAGACCCTCACAACCAGCCACTCAGCCTATACAGCAGGCTCCTGCCGTAGACGACAATCCGGCTGATGATCTCCCATTCTAAACGACAGGAAAAATGGCAGAAAAGATACACAAACTGATGAACGACTCGCCTGTGGCGAGGTGGGCAGTGCTCGTGCTCGTGGCGCTGATGATGTTCTTCGCATACATGTTCGTGGACGTGATGTCCCCGCTCAAATCCCTGGTTGAGGGCAAGTTGGGCTGGAGCAGCGGAGTGTTCGGCAAATACGCCGCCTCCGAATACATCCTCAACGTATGCGGGTTCCTGATAATAGCCGGCGTCATCCTGGACAAGCTCGGGGTCCGTTTCTCCGGAGTCCTGTCAGCCGGGCTGATGGTCTTCGGTGCCGCGCTCAAGTTTGTCGCTGTGAGCGACTGGTTCCAGGACACGTCGTTATGCCACTGGCTCGACAGCTGGTGGATCGAGATGCCGGGAAGCGCCAAAATGGCATCACTGGGATTCATGATATTCGGCTGCGGCTGCGAGATGGAAGGCACCAACGTCTCCAAGATTCTCGCCAAGTGGTTCAAAGGCAAGGAGATGGCCCTCGCAATGGGACTTGAGATGGCTATCGCCCGCCTCGGCGTCTTCGCTGTCATGTGGATCGCTCCGCTCATCTCGGACAAATTCGGAGGATCCATCATGGCTCCGGTAGGATTCTGCGGAGCACTGCTCATGATAGGTCTTATCAACTTCATCATCTTCGGAGTGATGGACCGCAAGTTCGACTCCCAACTCGTTGAAGCCGGCCTCGCCACTGCCGAGAAATCCCCGGAGGACGAGTTCCATATAAGCGACCTCAAGGCCATCTTCACAAGCAAGATGTTCTGGATCGTGTCTCTGCTCTGCGTCCTTTACTACAGTGCCATCTTCCCGTTCCAGCGCTATGCGACCAACTTCCTTGAGGAGACCCTGTCCATAGGCGCCGCAGAGGCGGCCAAGCTGTTCAGCTGCTTCCCGATACTCGCCATGGTGATGACTCCGCTTCTGGGCATCTTCCTTGACCGCAAAGGCAAAGGTGCCACCATGCTCATGATCGGTTCCGTGATAATGATCGCCTGCCACCTGAGCTTTGCGTTCCTTCTTCCGGCATTTCCGCAAAAATGGTTCGCCCTGCTGCTGATCGTCATTCTCGGGGTCAGCTTCTCTCTTGTACCGGCAGCACTTTGGCCGTCCGTGCCGAAGATCATCGATGAGAAAATCCTCGGAAGCGCATACTGCCTGATATTCTGGGTCCAGAACATAGGTCTTTGCCTGGTTCCTATGCTCATAGGTTCTCTGCGCGAATCCACCGGAAGTTATCTGGTTCCTATGGTCGTGTTCTCCAGCTTCGGCGTCCTCGCTTTCATACTGAGCCTCTGCCTCAAGACCGAGGACAAGAAGAAAGGCTACGGGCTGGAGCTCCCTAATATTCAAGAATAAGACATGCCCGTCCTGACCGGAAAAAGACCTGTGGGGAATTCCGTACGATGGTTGGCGCTGATCTGCCTGATGGTGCCGATGTTCGCTTCGTACTTCTTCGACGACATGTTCTCGACACTGTCCCAGATATTCCAGCACCCGGAAAGCCTCGAGCTCGGCTGGGACAGCGCGGACTACGGCTTTTACGCGGGAGGTTACAGTTTTCTATGCGTCTGCGGCGGGCTGGTTGTCTGCGGCATCCTGCTTGATGTGTTCGGTGTCAGGATCATCGGTTCCGTTTTCGTGGGCCTGATGGCCTTGGGCGCCGGCACTGTGCTGTTTGCCCTCCGGTCGGGCCTCGCACCCGGCACTTCCCTGCTGATAGCATATATAGGATGCATGCTGTTCGGCCTGGGAAGCGAAATCGCCGGCGTTGCGGTGACCAGGTCAATAGCCAAATGGTTCAAAGGCGGCAACGTGGCTTTCGCCATGGGAGCCCAGGTCGCGGTCGCGCGTCTGGGCACCGCTGCGGCGTTCATCCTGTCTCCGGTACTCGTGGCCCGGAAGGCGGAAGGCGAGATGTACTCTCTCGCCGAGACAGCAAGGCCAGCCCTGTTCGGGCTTTGCCTTATCATGGCCGGGGTGCTGCTGTGGGGCGTTTTCGTAGCGATGGACGCCCGTTTCGACAGGCAGCACGGAGTGCAAAGCGGCAGAGGCAGCGTCAGGGAGGAGGACAAGTTCAAGTTTTCCGACCTGCTCAGGCTTCTCTCCAACCCGCGCTTCATCATGGTCTCTCTGCTCTGCGTGTTCTTCTACTGCTGCATCATATCCTTCAAGAAATTCGGCACCTCTATAGTGATCCCGCGCTTCGGGATGGATGTGGACAGCGCAAAGTGGGTCATCTCCATGATTCCGTTCTTCACGGTCATATTCACCCCGCTGTTCGGAGCACTCGTCGACAAAGCCGGCAAAGCCACGACGTGGATGATCACCGGTTCCGTCCTGGTGCTCGCTGCTCACCTGCTGCTCAGGTTCGCACCGCAGGGAGTCCCGTTCTGGGGCTACTTCTCGATCGCCATCCTGGGGATAGGCTACTCCCTCGTCCCCTCGGCCATGTGGCCATCGGTGCCTAAAATAGTCCCGGAACGCAATCTCGGCACAGCCTACTCCCTGATTTACTGGGTACAGAACATGGGCATGCTGCTCGTGCCGGTGTTTGTCGGACGTATTTTCAAGAGTTTCGACGGACTGCAGGCGGCATACCGTGCTGAATACATTTTCATCGCTCTCGGCGTGATGGCCGTCATCGTGGCTTCAGCGCTTTCCCGCGCGTCCCGGATGCATCCGGAGCTGGCTCTCGACAAACCAAGCGGCAAGTGATGTACGAACTCCTCGACAAAATATCCGCTCCTTCGGACATAAGGGGGCTGAGCATCCCGCAGCTCAGGCAGCTTTGCGCCGAGATCCGGGACTGCATCATCAGAACCTGCGCCGATCACCCGGGCCATCTTGCTTCGAGCCTGGGGGCGGTGGAGCTCATTGTCGGGGTACATTACGTGTTCGACACCCCTGACGACAAGTTCGTCTTCGATGTCGGGCATCAGGCTTATGCCCACAAGCTTCTCACAGGACGGAAGGAAGACTTCTCGACGCTGCGCAGCGACGGCGGGGTCGGCGGTTTTCCCAGACGTGACGAGAGCGAGTACGACTGCTTCGGGGTAGGGCACTCCTCCACCTCGATTTCAGCGGCCCTTGGCTTCGCGCAGGCCGCGAAGATACAAGGTCTGCGCCGCAAAGCCATCGCCCTGATAGGAGACGGCGCGATGACAGGAGGCCTGGCCTATGAGGGGCTCAACAACGCGGGAGCAAGCGGGGCCGACCTGCTCGTGCTGCTCAATGACAACAACCAGTCGATTGACAACAATATCGGCGCGATGCACGAATACCTGCTCAAAATCTCCACGAGCAATTCGTACAACCGCTTCAAGGCACGCATCTGGGACCTCCTCGGAGACCACGAACTGAGGCATTTCCTGCAGCGCTGGGTGCGCAGTCTCAAATCCTGGTTTGTCAAGAAATCCGGAGGCGACCTCTTTGAAGCCTTGGGATTCAGATACTTCGGTCCGATTGACGGCAACGACATAGAAGATGTGGTGGAAACCCTCCGCAAGCTCAAGGCCATTGGAGGTCCGCGCATTCTGCATTGCATGACCATAAAAGGAAAAGGCTTCGCCCCGGCGGAAAAAGATCCTGTGAGTTGGCATGCCCCCGGCAAGTTCGACGCGCTCACCGGCGAGAGGCTTGAAGCCGCACACCCGAGAGCCAGGTATCAGGACGTATTCGGGCGGACTCTGCTGGAACTCGCCCGCATGGATCCGAAGGTCGTGGGAGTGACACCTGCCATGGCTCAAGGCTCCGGCATGAACCTTCTCGCCGCGGAAAGGCCCGGACAGTTCTTCGATGTCGGCATAGAAGAGGAGCATGCGGTCACTTTCTCAGCCGGACTTGCCGCCGGAGGGCTGAGACCGTTCTGCAACATCTACTCTTCTTTCGCCCAGAGGGCATATGATCAGGTGGTGCACGATGTGGCCCTCCAGAAACTGCCAGTCGTCCTGTGCCTGGATAGGGCCGGGCTCGTTGGAGAAGATGGCGCGACTCACCACGGCGTACTTGACATCGCGGCGTTCCGCTGCGTCCCGGACACCATCATCAGTGCCCCAAGGGACGAGCACGAACTCAAGATGCTGATGTACACGGCATGGAAAAACACGGAAGGGCCCTTCATAATAAGGTACCCGAGAGGAATGGGGGAAGGCGCTGCCTGGGAGGATGCGATGTTTGAGGAGCTGCCTGTAGGAGAAGCGGAGACGCTCCTTGAAGGAAGCGATGTGGCGCTGGTATGTACCGGTCCTGTGGTCAACAGGGCTCTCGAAGCGGCAGCAGCGTACCCAGGCAAGGTGGGAGTATACAATTTCAGATATATTAAGCCTCTGGACGAGAAGCTCCTGAATCATATCGCAGACAGCTACAGGCACATCATCACAGCCGAAGACGGAAGCCTTAAAGGCGGACTGTACGGAGCGGTGTGTGAATTTCTGGAGACCGGAGAGTACAGTATAGGCGCGGAAGGGATCGGAGTGCCGGACAGGTTCATTCCCCAGGCCAGGCAAGCCGCACAGCTTCACGGATGCGGGCTTGATAAAGAAGGAATCGAAAAAAGATTGAGAATTTATTTTGAAGATAAGAAATAATTCCTATCTTTGCATTCCCAAACTGCGGTTGGGACTTTGAAATAGGCTATGCCGATGTAGCTCAGATGGCCAGAGCACGTGATTTGTAATCTCGGGGTCGTGGGTTCGAATCCCTCCATCGGCTCATCAGTAATATAAGGGCAAGTACCAGAGTGGCCAAATGGGGCAGACTGTAAATCTGCTGGTTTTACCTTCGGTGGTTCGAATCCATCCTTGCCCACCACTCACGGAAGAGGAGAACGCTTCCAAATAGCGGGGTTCGTATAATGGCTATTATGCCAGCCTTCCAAGCTGGAAATGGGAGTTCGATTCTCCTACCCCGCTCAAAAGCCGATGTAGCTCAGGGGTAGAGCGCATCCTTGGTAAGGATGAGGTCATGAGTTCAATTCCCATCATCGGCTCAAACGCCGGTCTAAAAGCCGGCTTGTTTTTGCAACAACTTTTATACGTAATATTATGGCAAAAGAAGTTTTCAAGAGGGATAAACCCCATGTCAACATCGGCACCATCGGCCACGTTGACCACGGCAAGACCACCCTCACCGCTGCTATCACCAAGGTGCTGGCAGAGAAAGGTTTGAGTGAGGTCAAGTCATTCGACCAGATCGACAACGCTCCAGAAGAGAAAGAGCGTGGTATCACCATCAACACTGCACACGTCGAGTATCAGACCCAGAATCGTCACTATGCGCATGTCGATTGCCCGGGCCACGCCGACTATGTGAAGAACATGGTTACTGGTGCCGCTCAGATGGACGGTGCTATCCTCGTAGTTGCAGCAACTGACGGTCCTATGCCTCAGACCAACGAGCACGTGCTTCTCGCAAAGCAGGTTAACGTGCCTAAGATGGTCGTATTCCTTAACAAGGTTGACCTCGTTGACGATGAGGAGATGCTTGATCTCGTTGAGATGGAGGTACGTGACCTTCTCAACAAGTATGACTTCGACGGTGACAACGCCCCTATCATCCGCGGTTCCGCCCTCGGCGCCCTCAACGGAGAGCCGAAGTGGGAGGAGAAGGTGATGGAGCTCATGGACGCTGTTGACTCATACATTCCGCTTCCTGTACGTGAGAACGAGAAGCCGTTCCTCATGCCTATCGAGGACATCTTCTCAATCACCGGACGTGGCACCGTAGTTACCGGACGTATCGAGACCGGTACCATCCACGTCAATGACCCTGCAGAGATCGTAGGTTTCAGCGACAAGCCGAAGAGCACCGTAGTTACCGGTGTCGAGATGTTCCGCAAACTCCTCGATCAGGGTGAAGCCGGAGACAACGTAGGTCTCCTCCTCCGTGGTATCGACAAGAAGGATGTAAGGCGTGGCGAAGTAATCGCAAAGCCTGGCACCATCACTCCTCACAAGCACTTCCTCGGACAGATCTACGTCCTCAAGAAGGAAGAGGGTGGACGTCACACTCCATTCCACAACCACTATCGCCCACAGTTCTTCATCCGTACACTTGACGTTACCGGAGAGATCACTCTTCCTGCAGGTGTAGAGATGGTAATGCCTGGCGACAACGTTGAGATCGACGTTATGCTCATCACTCCTGTAGCCCTCAACGAGAACCTCCGCTTCGCCATCCGCGAAGGTGGACGTACCGTAGGCGCAGGTCAGGTGACCAAGATCCTCGACTAAAAAAGACTCCGGACGGATGCCACACCGTGACATCCGTCTTTCACAGGGGAATAGAACAATGGTAGTTCAGCGGTCTCCAAAACCGTCCATGTGGGTTCGATTCCTGCTTCCCCTGCAAATATCAAAGGTTACGATTTGGTAATTGTTTAACAGATGCCGCTAAACTGCTTCCAACAACGGCATCCATTAAATGTAAAGATGAGAAAGTTTATCAATTACTTCAAAGAGTCTTTCGTAGAGTTGACCAAGAAGACGACTTGGCCAAGTTGGGCGAAGTTGCAAAGCTCCGCACTTCTTGTCATTGCAACCACCGTCTTGCTGGCCGCTCTTCTCTGGGTTATCGACTTCGCTTTCCAATCTCTGATGACAGGCATCTACACATTGTAATTTTATCGGCTGATTCAGATGGGTGAAATGAAATGGTATGTCCTGCGCACAGCAGGAAGTAAGGAAAAGAAAGCCAAAGAATACCTCGAGAAGGAGATAGAGAGAGTCGGGCTTCAGGATCAGGTCGCTCAGGTGCTTGTCCCGGTAAAGAAGGAGATTGTCACCAAAAACGGCAAAAGGAAGGCAATGGACAAACTGCTTTATCCTGGCTACGTACTTATCCAGGCGGAACTCAGCCCTATGCTTGAGAACATCATCCGCAACCTTGTGCCCGGTATGTCGGGCTTCCTTACTGAGAAAAAAGCCACTAACGGAACCCAGTTCGAAAGAGTCCCGGTGCCGCTTCGTGACGATGAGGCAGCAAGGATACTCGGCAATCAGGACGAGAATGCGGACAGCGCCGCAGACACATTCGTTGACTACACTGTAGGAGAGTCCGTACGGATTACAGACGGACCTTTCAGCGGATTCAGCGGCATAGTGGACGAGATCCTGGAAGACAGGAGCAAGATTAAAGTTATAGTCGAGATCTTCGGGCGCAAGACGCAAGTTGAGCTCAACTTTACACAAGTGACTAAAGAATAACAAAGTATTATGGCAAAAGAAGTTACAGGATACATCAAGCTGCAGATCAAGGGCGGTGCGGCCAACCCGGCACCTCCAGTGGGACCTGCGCTTGGTTCCAAGGGCTTGAACATAATGGATTTCTGCAAGGCTTTCAACGCAGCCACGCAGGGACAGGCGGGCAAGATCCTCCCGGTAGTGATCACCGTCTATTCAGACAAATCCTACACCTTCGAGGTAAAGCAGCCACCGGTTGCCGTATCCCTCAAGGAAGCTGCCAAGATCAGCACAGCTTCCGGAGAGCCTAACAGGAAGAAGGTCGCAAACATCACCTGGGATCAGGTGAAGACCATCGCCGAGGGCAAAATGCCGGATCTCAACTGCTTCACACTCGCAGCAGCGATGAAGATGGTTGCAGGCACGGCAAGAAGTATGGGTATCACCGTCAGCGGTGAATTTCCTGAGAACATCTAAAACACACGCGCATTATGAGTAAGTTGACAAAAAATCAGAAGGCGGCTGCAGAGAAGTACGATTCTCAGAAGCTGTACCCGCTCAGTGAAGCGTGCAAAGTTGTGAAAGAAATCACTTTCACCAAATTCGACTCAAGCGTGGAGCTTCACGCCAACCTCGGCGTTGACCCTCGTAAGGCCAACCAGATGATCCGTGGCGTGGTAACCCTTCCTCACGGAACAGGTAAGGTCGTAAGGGTTCTTGCACTCTGCACCCCTGACAAAGAGAACGAGGCCAAGGAAGCAGGAGCAGACTATGTAGGACTTGAGGAGTACATCGAGAAGATCAAAGGCGGCTGGACCGATGTTGACGTGATCGTCTGCACACCGTCAGTTATGGCCAAGGTCGGAGCACTCGGTAAGATCCTCGGACCACGCGGTCTCATGCCTAACCCTAAGACAGGCACCGTGACCATGGAGATCGGTGCTGCGGTAAAAGCCTCAAAGGGAGGTAAAATCGATTTCAAGGTTGACAAGACTGGTATCGTGCACACTGCCATCGGCAAGGCTTCATTCACCGCAGAGCAGATCTACGAC
>CAKUYG010000043.1 GCA_934702165.1 uncultured Bacteroidales bacterium
GAGCACATCAGCGAACCAGGCTACGGAGTCGATGAGCTCTGCCAGAACATAGGCTACTCACGTCCGCAGCTATACAGGAAGATCAAGTCCATAACGGGCATGTCCGCTATCCAGTTCCTGCGCAGCATCCGCCTCAAGCGGGCGGCCCAGCTGCTTTCGTCCGGCTCCGGAATGACCGTCTCGGAGGTCATGTACGCCGTCGGCTTCAACAACATTTCGTACTTCTCCAAGATTTTTGCCGCTGAGTTCGGGGTGTTGCCTAAAGATTACAAAAAGAATTGAATATCATTTGTTTAGGCTTGCCGAGCTCGACCCGGGCAGTGCCCGCGAATCCAGTTTTTTCCGGAATTGCGGAAATATGAACGATTTGTAAAACTGTCCTTGCCCTTCTGTCTGCTATTATTGTGGGCGGATTCGGCGGCGGACCGCCGAGTTCCGCTTAAAACACTTGCACTAATACTAATTGAAATGAAAAGATTTTTTACTTTCGCTGCCTTGTGCGGCCTCATCCTCGCAGTCTCCTGCAAGAAAGAGGATGCCCCTATCGACAAGGATTTCCAGTATGTGATCCCTGAAGAGGCACTGCTTGGAGAGAAGGTGACTTTCGAGGATCAGTCCATCAGTGTGCAGTCCCGCACCTGGACATTCCAGGATGCCGCGCCGGCGACTTCTTCTGAAGCTATCGTCGATGTGGTCTTCAACAAATCCGGCAAGAAGTCCGTTACCCTCACCGTGAACTATGCTGACGGTTCCAAAGACGAGGTGACCAAGGAGATCGACATCAAGGACGAGTTCTCCGCAAGCATCAAGGTAGATGGCCTCACCCCTAAGGGCTGCGCCAAGAAGGGGAGCGAAGTCACATTCTCCCTCGCCGACTTCAAGAACGCCGGCGGCAATGTCACTTATGAGTGGACATTCCCGGGAGGAACCCCTGCGACTTCCACTGACGCCTCACCTAAGGTTGTGTGGAACGAGCAGGACAACAATGTCAAGGTGACCTGCACCGTGACCCGCGACATCGACGGGGCCAAGCTCAACCTCGAGACCACCCTCATCGCCGGCAACTATCCTCTTCTCGTCAACGATGAATATAGCGCCTTCGATTTCGAGGCCGCCACATCCAACCTCGCATGGTACGGCTGGTTCAAGGAGAGCACTGATGCCTGCCTCTCAGTCGCTGACGGCGGAGCTCATGGCACCGCGCACAGCCTCAGGGTTGACGCCAAGGGCATCAATGCCCTGACAGACCAGAACCAGGCTTTCGAGATGGCGCACAGGAACAACTGGTCCAACAACGCCAGGATGGAGGTAGGAAAGAAATATGAACTGTCTTTCTGGGCCAAGGCCGAGGCCGCCAAGATGGGAGAGGGGAGCCTTGCCGCTTTCGCAAAGAACAAAGGCGAGCTTGCCGCTATCATCTCATGGGTCAATGTCTTCAACTGGATTCCTGACTGGCTCCACGACCCTATGCGCAACCTCAAGGCTTCAGACGCATGGAGCGAGGTCTTCCCTGGCGAGACATTCAAGACAGAAGGTGCACAGGCATCCATCTGGGCAGGCGGAGTCACCACCATGCAGGCCACGAGCGAGACCGACGTGTGGTTTGAGAATCTTATCACCGGTGACTGGAAGAAATACTCTTTCGAGTTCACCCTCGAGAACGGGGGACAGCCTGGCGATGTCCTGAAGAACTGCTACATCGCCCTCGGTGTCACCGGTGTCGATGCCGTGTTCTACTTCGATGATTTCCAGATTAATCTTATAGAAGAATAATCGAGTTGTTTTTATTCCTTGTGCAGTGCGCCGGCGAAGGGCGCACTGCATTTTAAAACGGACAGATGATGAAACGGTTTCTTGTCTCTCTGATGCTTCTCGCATCGGCGGGGGCCGCTGCCTTTGCGCAGCAGATTAAGATCACCGGTCGTGTGACGGACAGTCACGGTGAGCCGATTTCGTGGGCCAGTGTATTCCAGAAAGGCACCACGAACGGAGCGACGACAGATGATGACGGGCGGTACTCTATTACCGTCAAATCGGCGGATGCCGTTCTGGTGGCGTCCCTTATCGGCTATCAGGACAAGGAACAGGCCGTCTCCGGCAAGACCGTCCTCGACTTTGTTCTTGAGACCGACTCCGAGATCCTCGACAACGCTGTGGTGATCGGTTACGGCACAGCCCGCCGCCAGGACCTGACAGGTTCGGTGGCTTCCATCAAGTCCGACAACCTCAAGAACCATGTGATGTTCTCCGTGGACGATGCCCTAAAGGGCGGGGTCGCGGGACTCATGGTCTCCTCCACCAGCGGCCAGCCGGGCGCGGCTTCCAAGATGCTCATCCGCGGCGCCGCATCCCTGTCAGGCTCCACTTCGCCTCTCATCGTGGTGGACGGCTTCCCGCTCGGTGACGTATCCACTTCCTCCGGCATGGGAATGTCGGGACTTGACTCGCAGATGAGCTCCCTCTCGATGATCAACACCGAGGACATCGCCTCCATCGAAGTTCTCAAGGACGCATCGTCCACAGCCATCTACGGCAACCGCGGCGCCAACGGCGTCATCATGATCACGACCAAGAAGGGCCGCGCCTCCAACGGGCGCATCCAGTACAACGGATATGTCAGCGTGCAGAATCTTCCGCACAAGTACGACATGCTCGATTTCAAGGGATATGCCTCCATGATGAACGAGACAAACCCGGCGTACCTGCTCTTCAGCGATGCCGACGGCAACCTGCGCAACTTCGACTACGACAGGATCCAGAGCATCGACTGGCAGGACCGGATCTACCGTACCGGATTCATCCACAACCACAACCTCTCGCTCCAGCACTCCACCGACAAGACCAACTTCCTCGTCAGCGGCTCATACATGCAGAACGAGTCCATCATCATCTGCACAGACTGGCAGAAGCTCACCACCAAGATGAACATCGACCACAGCTTCTCCGACAGGCTCAAGGTCGGGGCTGACATCAACTTCAGCCGCATCATCGATGACGGCGTGCCGACCTCCGGAGGCGACGGCACCGCAGTGGGCACCATCATGAGCGCCCTCCTCTCGCAGCCATTCGACCTGCGCGATGAGCAGACCCAGACCATGTTCCGCAGGGCCGGGGTGGAGCAGTACATGATCAACAACTACAACGACTCCAACAAGCAGAACCCCGTGACGATGGCCAACGACATCAAGATGAAGAAGATCTTGAGCCGTACCATCGCCAACTCGTACCTCCAGTACAACATCCTGGACGACCTTGTCCTCAAGGTCACCGCCGGCTTCGACAACTACTCGATGGAGGACAAACAGTTCTACCCGACCACGACCCCGCGCGGCTACCTCTACAACGCCCAGGCCGTCATGGCCAACATCTCCAGCTTCGGCTGGCTCAACGAGAATACCCTCACCTGGTCACCGGTATTCGCAGGCAAGCACCGCCTCAACATCATGGCAGGCGTCACCGAGCAGGGTTCGCGCTACTACTACAACGCCACCGAGGCCTCCTCGTTTTCCAACGAGTCTCTGGGCTACAACAACCTCTCGCTTGCCAAGGACTTCCACTCCTACTCCAACACGAGCACCGGTTCGATGCTCTCGTTCATCTTCCGTGGCAACTATGCCTACGATGACCGTTACATCGGGACATTCACGTTCCGCCGTGACGGCACGTCCACGTTCCTCAAGAACAAGTGGGGCTCATTCTTCTCTGGCGCGTTCGCCTGGAACGCCAAGCAGGAGGAGTTCCTCAAGTACAACCGGGCCATCAGCACCCTCAAGCTCAGGGCATCCGTGGGCGAGGTGGGCAACTCCAACGTCCCGACATCCGGCTCGTTTGCGCAGCTCTACACCACCAGTACCGCCTTCGGCACCAGCCTCAGCATCGGCCAGTCCCCTGTGACCCTCGCCAACGAGAACCTCACCTGGGAGAAGACCCTGGAGTACAACCTCGGTCTCGAGTTCGGCGTCCTCGACGAGAGGCTCCACTTCGACCTCGACCTCTACCACAAGACCACCCGCGACCTCTTGCTCGACGCTCCGGTGCTCAACATCTCAGGTTACACCAAGGCATGGCAGAACGTGGGCAGCATCCGCAACATGGGAGTCGAATTCTCCATGGACGCGACCCTTATCGACAGCCGTGACTTCCAATGGACTTTCAGCGGCAACATCAGCCACAACAACTCCAAGATCCTGAAACTCGGTCAGGACGGTGCGCCGATCTACTTGGGAATCAACTGTCTCGGAGGCCAGAACGCCGTCATCCTCCGCGAGGGCGGCAGTGTGGGTGAGTTCTACGGCTACCGCGCCATCGGGCTTTACCAGCTTGACGAGTTCACCTCAAAGGAGAACCCTTCCAAGCCGGGCACATACCTCTACACTGTCAAGGAAGGCGTCCCTGTCCAGGGGGTAGGCGAGCAGCCGGGCTCGATCAAACTCTGGGACCGTGACGGCAACGGCAAGATCGACGACAACGACCGCGAGGTCATCGGCAACTTCCTGCCGAAGTTCTACGGGGCATTCTCCACGACCTTCAACTGGAAGGCCTTCAACCTCTATCTCGGCTTCCAGTATTCATACGGCAACGATATTTACAACGCCAACTACGCGATGATCGGATTCTTCAACGGCGACGGTTCCAACCAGATCGCCAAATGGAACGACCGATGGACGGTGGAGAACCAGTCGTCCCGCTACTATGCCCATATCTCCAAAGGGCTTGTATCATCGGCATTTGTCGAGGATGCGTCCTACCTGAGGTTCTCGTCAGCGAGATTCACATACACTCTCCCGAGCAAGCTGCTCGCAAGGGCAAAGCATGTCGAAGGCTGCAAGATCTATGTCTCAGCCGACAATATCTACACATTCACCAAGTACTCCGGCTACGATCCGGAGGTCGGAATCAGCCAGAGCAGCGCCTCGGCGATACTTTCTCAGGGCTTCGACTACGGCAACTTCCCTCACGCGAGGACAATCACCCTCGGGGTCAACCTTTCATTCAAATAGGAGGACAGGACAATGAAAGCCAAAAGAATATTTGCAATTCTCTTCGCCTCGGCGGCCATCTGCTCATGTGCCGACTTCCTGGAGACCAAGGTGGAGAGCAACATAACGACCAACAACTTCTTCAGGAACACGAGCGACTTCGACATGGCGCTCACGGGTGTCTACTACACCTTCACCTCTGTGGAATGGGACGCCCAGCACCGCTACGGCGACTATTTCACCGGCTTCATGTACTGGGGCCGCATCGGCACCGACGAGGCCTATGTCTCCTCGGGCAACAATGGCGAAGACCTCATAGGCAACTACACCTACACCCCGGAGAACCTCTTCGTCGAGAAGGTCTGGTTTATGCAGTACCTCGGTATCCAGAGGGCCAATGTCGTGATAGACAGGCTCAACGCCTACACCGGGGACCAGGTCTCCGAATCCGACAGGGCGAGGATTCTGGGCGAGGCCCATTTCCTGCGCGCGTGGTTCTATTTCCAGCTTGCACGTTATTACGGGGAAGTTCCGCTCGTGCTGAGTGAAACCACCGACATCTCCAAGCTCGACACCCGCAAGGCCTCCCTCTCTGAAGTCTATGCGCAGGTCATCAGCGATTACGAGAAGGCGGAGGAGCTCCTGCCGGTGGAGAACACCGTAGGTCACGCCACGAAATATGCCGCCACAGCCCTCAAGGCCCGCGCCTATCTTCAGATGTCAGGCAAGCCTCTTGAGGACAAGTCAGCCGCCGCCCTTGCGGCAAAGGCATGCAAGGAAGTCATAGCGAGCGGGAAATACGCTCTGGTCAAGGACTACTTCTCCCAGTTCGACGGCAAGCATGAGCACAACAGCGAGTACATCTTCGATGTCGAGTTCGACAACACCGCCAGCAACTCCCTCTACGGCGGCCAGGTCGGCACCGTGGACGGTGTCCCTCACGAGCAGAGCGCCTACTGGGCACAGGTCCGCACATTCAAGGAGATGTACGACAAGTTCGACCCGGCCGACCTCCGTAGGGAGGCGGTCAACGCGGGCGGTCACATCGCCGTGAGCAAGGAGACCGGCAAGGCCGAGATGGTCATGGGCGATGAGAACTACAAGGACAACTACTGGGTATACAAGTTCCGACACCCTCTCGACAAGTCAGAGCGCGGCGAGACATGGGCAAACTGGTGCAACAACATCAACTTCCCTATCATCCGCTATGCCGACGTCCTCCTGATGTACGCCGAGGCCGAGAACCGCGCCGACGGTGCTCCTTCACCCGAGGCTCTCGAGTGCGTCAACCAGGTGCGCCGCCGCGGGTTCGGCAAGGACATCAACACCCCGGCTCCCGGAGTGGATCTGCCTATGTCATCCGGTGCCGCTTTCGATGAGGTGATCCTCAAGGAGCGCAGCCTTGAAC
This sequence comes from uncultured Bacteroidales bacterium, assembly GCA_934702165.1. GTDB lineage: Bacteria > Bacteroidota > Bacteroidia > Bacteroidales > UBA932 > Cryptobacteroides. Next base: position 6,388 of record CAKUYG010000043.1, read on the forward strand.
TCTGTTTCGAGGGACACCGCTGGGCGGATCTCGTGCGCTTCGGCAAGCTCCAGGATGCTTTCCGCTCCGTCGGTCTTGACGAAAAGTACAAGGCCAGCTACGATGCTGTGCGTGAAAACTGTCAGGAGAAGCACTCCATCTTCCCTATACCTCAGTCAGTGATAGACGCCTCTCACGGGGCGATAGAGCAGAATCTGCTATGGAAATAAAGAATCTGATTATCCTGGGGGCGGCCGTGGTGCTTTCGGCGGCCGTCTCCTGCACCAAGGAGTGGATTCCGACTCCTGACCCTTCGCAGACAAAGTGGACCAACAAGACCGCCGGGACGGAAGAGCCTGACGAGCCGGAGGAGACCTGGACGGAAATAGCCGAGGCCAAGGTCGCACTTGGCGAGACTAAAGTCGCTGAACAGACATCGAGCACGTTCATGAAGGGCTATTGGCCTGACGGCAAACTCATCCCTGTGAAGAAAGGCAACCAGTGGCAGCTTTTCTGGGGCGAAGCCACAGACGCGCTTACGGTGGGGGACACCCCGTATCCTGAGGATCATATTTCCAAGCTTGTGAACTCCAGCAAGATCTGGGGCAAGGAATTCGTCCGCATAGACGGATTCAACGACGGGGGCTCATGGTTCATAGGCATATTCCCTCTTGAGAAGGCCGGCAGTTATGTGGGTTTCTTCCATGCCGAAAGCCACTGGGATGCCAGCGGAACTGCGCACAAGTCCATCGGAGTGGCCTATTCAGATGACTACGGCGCGACATGGCGCGATCCGCAGCCGATCATCACCGACAAGGATCCGAAACCTGCCACCCCGGCATGGACGGGGCTTGGAGACGGCTGTGTCGTCTGGGATTCCAAGAATTCCCGCTATATCTGCTATTATCAGGGCAAGGTCGCGGGCGGTGCCAACACCCTCTGCATGGCGGCCTCTTCCGATCCGGCCGGCGCTCCCGGCACATGGAAGAAATGGGACGGGGACGGCTTCACCATCGAGGCCTGTGATCCGAAGACCGGGCTTGGAGGGGAGAACATAGCCATAGAAAACCTGACATCCATGTCCGGGGCCAACCCTTCCGTGATGTGGAACACCTATCTGGAAAAATGGGTCATGGTCTATGCCACCTGGGGCAAGAGGGTCGTCATCACATACAGCGATGATGCTCTGCACTGGTCGAAGCCGGTCAAGATCCTCGGCTCCATCAAGTCTCCGGCCTGGTACCCCAATCTCATAGGTGCGGACGGCGACCTGGCCGGAGGTGAGACAGTCAAAATCTACTGGTCCCACAATCAGGATGACAGAGGTGTGAGGGATCTCGGATATTGCAGAATTAAATTTGTAAAACAATGATTATTAAAAATATACTAAAACCTGTCTTTTCTCTCGCCGCACTTTTGCTGCTGTTTGCCGGTTGCGGGAAGACCGTCGTCATCGAGTATGACGGGACAGTCAAAGACTATACTCCCAAGGTGAGGGAAATCCTGGAGGCCCACCCTTCAGGCGATGTCACGATCAAGTTCGGCAAAGGGGTGTTTGATTTCTACCCGGAGGGGGCTGCGGAGGAGTTCCTTACCCTTTCCAACAATTGCAGCGGCGACCGCAAGGTGGCTTTTCTCCTGAAGGACATGAAAAATGTCAAGGTCATCGGTGAAGGCGCCGATTTCATGTTCCACGGCAGGATAGTACCGTTTGCCGTCAAGAACTCCGAGAATGTGGAGATCGGCGGTGTCACGATAGATTATGACTATCCATGGACTTTCGAGGGGGAGGTGCTCTCCGCCGATGCCGTGAAGAGGAGCTTTGTCGTGAGGGTTTTTCCGGACAACAAGTACCGTATCGATGGCGACCGCCTGCTTTTCGGCGGATACGACTGGGAATACCCTATGGGCGAGAGCATTGTCTTCGACCCGGAGACCCGTCGCCCGTACTACGATACAGGTGCCTATGAGCACGGATACTGGTCCGGGGAGATGGGCGCCCGTGAAATCGAGCCTGGCGTGGTTGAGTTTACGCGCCTCAGCGCCAAGGATGTGCCTCCCGTGGGGAGCATCTGGGACGACAAGGGCCCTATGAAACTCAACCGTTCCTATCCTGGCATCGCGCTGCTTTCGAGCAAGGACATCACAGTCAAGGATGTACATGTCTACCGCAGCGGTGCCATGGCCTTGATGGCCGAATATTCCGAGAATATCACGGTTTCCGGTTTCTCCACCGCCCAGCGTCCCGGTTCTCCGAGGATGATCACTTCTTCTGCTGATGCTACCCACTTCGTTGACTGCAAAGGACTTGTGCTTCTTGAAAACAGTCATTTTGAAAGTATGTTGGACGATGCGACCAACATCCATGGTGTCTATATGAAAGTGGACAGCCTTCTCGCTCCTGACACATTCACAGCCGTGTTCGGCCATTTCCAGCAGGAGGGCAACCACTTCGCCGATGAGGGGGATGTTCTCCGCTTTGTGGACAAGACCAGCCTCCGGCCGGTAGCCGAGGTGAGGCTTTTATCCATCGACAAGGGCGACCGCACCTGCTATGTGATGAAGGTGGACAAGGACATCGACGGGATTCTTGAAGAGCCGCGCCGCTACGCGGTAGAAAACACCACCCGTGGAGCGTCTGCCATCATACGCAACTGCACGGTCGAGTACAACCGCGCCCGCAGTCTTTTGATCTCGACCCCGGGCGATGTGCTCATCGAGAACTGCAAGTTCGGCTCCATGATGGCCGGCATCAGGATATGCGGCGACGCCAACTACTGGTTCGAGTCCGGCAACACCCGCAATGTCGTCATCCGCGGCAATACGTTCACCGATCTCGGTATCGGCGGCCGCGAGCCGCAGGCGATTCTCCAGATCGACCCGATAATCCCTTCGGATGCACGCGCAAACGACTTTTTCTACCACGACCGTATAGTCTTCGAGGACAACACAGTCTCCACCTTTGACAACCAGATCATCTATGCGCTGAGTGTCAAGTCTTTGGAAATAAAGAACAATAGGTTCATAGACACGAAGACTTATGCTCCGCTCTTCCCTCAGCTTTCGGTGATTGATGTGCAGTACTGCGGTGATGTGAAGATAGTCGGCAATGATTTCACCAAGTGGAAAGAGAACGCGACGATAAGCATACACAATTGTGTCAAGGTGGAGAACGACTCTGACGTGCAGGTCGTGGACTCCCCGAACCCTTTCTTTTATCAAAGTTGACGTGGAATGAAATTTTACAAGATTTTGCTTGTTTCTGCGATACTGGCGCTCAGCGCGTCAGTGTCGCTTTTTGCGCAGAAGATGGAGCCTGACCTGACGCTCAAGTTTGCCGACAGGGACACCTGCGCCCTGTATATGGACATATATGAGCCGGATTCTTCCAAGGTTGTCTGTGAGGACGGGAAAGTACGCCCTACGATCATCCATGTCTTCGGCGGCGGTTTCATGGATGGTTCGCGCCATCAGGAGTGGCTGCGCCCCTGGTTCCGTGAGATGAACTCCCGTGGCTACAGGATGATTTCCATAGATTATCGTCTCGGCCTCAAGGGGGTGCGCGGAGTGTCTCAGATGAGGTTCGCCGTGCTTCTCGCCAAGGCCATTGACATGGCTGTGGAGGATCTGTTTTCCGCTACGGAGTATCTCCTTGCCAACGGGGAGGCTCTCGGGATAGATGCGCGTAATCTGGTCGTGACCGGCTCTTCCGCCGGGGCGATCACTGCCCAGCAGGCGGAGTGGGAGATCTGCAACCGGACCCGTACGGCTTCGGTGCTGCCTGCGGACTTCAACTATGCCGGCATCATGGCCTATGCTGGGGCTGTGCTTGTAAAGGGGCGGTTCGCTTATCCGGAAAAGCCCTGCCCTGTGATGATGTTTCACGGCACCGAGGATGAACTCGTGCCGTATGATGCCATAAAGGCCGGCCCGGTCGGCTTCTATGGCCCGTGCAGGATCCAGCCTGCCCTCCAGTCTGCCGCTGCGGTCTGGAGGTTCTATCGTTTCCCGGGGATCAACCATGCTGTGGCGGGGTACATGCCCCAGACTGTTGCGCAGCAGGTGGATTTCATAGAGAACAATGTGATGCGAGGCTCGGTGGAGTGCGAGGATGCGGAGATTGTGGACCCTTCGCTTCCGACCTACGAGACCGGCGATCCGAACGGACTGTATGATATCCAGCCCGACGATACGGCTTCTGTGGAGGAGCCGGCGCGCTGGACTATAGAACCTGGCTCCAGGGGCATCCGCTGGGACGCTTCCACGGGGCTGCCGCACGAGGACCATATCGAGATGAGCGGGGAGCAGGTGTCCTGCGTGTTGCGCTGGGGAGTTTCTGCCGACCGTGCTTTTCATAGTGAGAAGTCGTTGGTCTTCCCTATGTTGCGCACGATCCCGAACAACACTCATGCGTCGATGAATCTCCGTGTTGCCGCCGATATTCCTTCCATGCTTGCTGTCAATGGGCGCAGCCTTGTCCGGGAGCAGGTGGATTCTGTCAGGATCAACGGTATGGTTGAGGTTACGAGCCGCTGGTCAAAGTCAAACGATTTTATCGGGGTAGGTTCCGGGCAGACCGAGACGGCATGCATCCGTATGACACGCACCCTTTTTCCGTCCACGACTCTGCCTTGTGTCTATGAGAGGTTCTCTCTTCGCAACGTGACAGGTGACAATCTCCTCGTGACTGTACCGGAGTTCTGCCAGACTTCAGCCACAGACCATTATGCCGGAGTTGACGGGACTTATCTTGTGCGTGCGGAGATAGACGGCGCCGGTACTGCCTGGATGAAGCCGGGAGAAGAACGCTGCTTTACCGTTGTCTATCAGGCTTATCGTCAGGGCGGCAGGGTTACATCGCCCCTGCTTGCGGGCTCTGAGCCTGTGACGCGTGAGATTGCCCCGGAGTCCCCGCTGCATCCGGATGTTGAGGCGGAGTTTGCCGCGCGTAAGGCTTTTGTCTACGGTCTCGGGGAGGAGCTTGTCCTTGAGACTCCTGATCCGGTTCTCGACGAGATGTTCCGCTTTTCCAAGATCCGTGCTGCCGAGAGCATATTCAGGACCAAAGGCGGCCTGATGCACAGCCCGGGAGGGGAGAGCTACTATGCGGCCATCTGGGCCAATGACCAGGCCGAATACATCGACCCGTTCTTCCCGTTCCTCGGATATCTCTCCGGCAATGAGTCGGCACTCAATTCGTTCCGCCATTTCGCGAGGTTCATGAATCCGGATTACAAGCCTCTTCCGAGTTCGGTGATTGCGGAGGGCGAGGATATATGGGCCGGTTGCGGTGACCGGGGTGATGCCGCGATGATTGCTTATGGCGCGGCCCGTTATGCTCTGGCGAGAGGTGACATGGCTGAGGCCAAGGAACTTTGGCCGCTCATACAGTGGTGCCTTGAGTACTGTCGCCGTCAGGTCAACGGGGATGGGGTAGTGGCATCTGACACGGATGAACTGGAGAACCGCTTCGAGTCGGGGGATGCCAATCTTTGCACTTCGACTCTGTATTATGATGCTCTCATATCTGCTGCGTATCTGGGGCGGGAAATAGGAGCGGCTTCTTCCGAATGCTCTGACTATCTGCGCCGTTCTCGGCAGATGGCCGCTGCGATAGAGGAGTATTTCGGGGCTGAAGTCTCCGGGTATGAGACCTATCGCTATTACAAGGGCAACACTCTGCTGCGCTCATGGATCTGCATGCCTCTCATCGCCGGCATAGACAAGCGGGCTTCCGGGACTTCCGCCGCTCTCACCGGACCTGAGCTGATGACGGAGAATGGCTGTCTCACCGAGCAGGGGAGCGATGTCTTCTGGGACAGGGCCACGCTCTACGCCCTCCGGGGCATCTTCTATACCGGAGACACGGACAAGGCGTTGGGCATCCTCTCCCGTCTTTCGCGCAGGCGCCTGCTCGGTGAGCATGTGCCTTATGCGGTCGAGGCCTGGCCCGAGGGTTCGCAGAGGCATCTCTCGGCCGAAAGCGGGCTGTATTGCCGTGTAATCACGGAGGGGCTCTTCGGCATCCGTCCGACAGGACTGCGCAGCTTCACAATGAATGTGAGTCTTCCCTCAGGCTGGGACAGCATGGCTTTGAAGCATATCCGTGCTTTCGGCTCGGATTTTGACATCAGGGTGTCGCGCACATCCAAAGGTCTGAAGGTGATCCTGACGGAGCACCGGACCTCCGGTGACAGGGTTCGCCGTTTTGTCCCGCGCGGAGGGCGTATAAACGTTAAATTATAGATTATGAAGAAAATACTGTTGTGGCCTCTTGCTGCTGCGGTTCTGGCTGGTGCCGGCTTTGCATCCTGCACTCCTGAAGACCGTCCGTCTGTACCGGAACCGGAGCCCGATCCGGTCGAGGTCCATCCTGTGGCTCGTGAGGGCTGGGACATATACACCGGCCCGAATTACAGATACGGCCCGTCCATCATCATAAATGACGATAATTCAATAGACATCTGGCTCGCTACGCCGGGTGATTATTATGGGACAAATGTGACAATCCCGGTTTCCGATGCCCAGACGGCTGTCCAGCTCGGCACGTCCGGGGTGCTTGCGCAGAAGTTCACTTCCTCTTCTGATTTCGGCTTCATCTCGCTTCAGTGCCCGTCATGGGGCAGTGCTTCGGAGAGTTTTACTCTCTCGCTTTATGCTTGGGATACTGATTATGCGACGACTCTCTCCGGTGCGGCTGTCGCATCGAAGCGATTTGCCGATTATGCCGACAATTCCTGGCTCAGCCTCTATCGGAGCTCAAAGGAGGATTACACCGAGACATTTCCTGCCGGAACCTATCTCTGGGTGATGAGCGGCGGCACGGCTCAGTCGGGGATATGGAAATGCACCGATCCCGGCTCGGCTGCTGGGACGGATGCCGTCTCTTACGTCGGCGGTGAGCCTGTCGAGGGGCAGTTCCGTTGCAGGATCACATCCGGCGGTTCGGGAAAATATTACTGGGACAAGATAACCTGGCGTCACTCCGATGACGGCGGCCAGACATGGACGGACGAGGCCGATGCTCTTCTCCCG
>CAKUYG010000044.1 GCA_934702165.1 uncultured Bacteroidales bacterium
TTCTTCAACTCGTCGTTGATTGTCTCGATCAGCGCCCTCTTTCTCAGGAGGATTTTGTCGGAGACCGTCATGAGCTGCCCCCTCATAATGCTCTTCAGCTTTGTCACCGATAGTGTCTCCAAAAGTGTGTCTGAGAACCTGAGATGAAAAAGGTCAATAACTTTTAAGATATTTGTAAAAGGAAACAAAAAAAGAATCTTAAAATTTATTGACCATGGAGTTCACAAAGGAACAAATTTCCGAGATAATGTGCAAGCACTCGGAGCGAGAAAATGGATTGCACGACCTGTTGGAGATAATGTTGGAGATAATGCTGGAGAGCATGATGGTAGCCGAGAGAGGCGAATATCTGCGGACCGCTGGAGAGGGCAACAAAGTCAACGGCTTCTGCTGGATGTCCACCATGACATAACGCCGGGCTATCTCCAGAACTACCTGAACGAGTTCTGCTATAAGTTCAACCGGCGACGCCCTGTTCGACAGGCTCATGGTTGCGTCCCTGGCATACAAAAATGACTTTAGGTACAACATTGCGTAATCATTTTGTATTTATGTATAATACATCGATGTATAATTTTTGTAAGTTTGCCGACATGAAACGCCGTCTCCCCATACTGATGCTGATTGCCCTGATGGTATCCTGTTCAGGGTTGTCCGACTCGCCGCAGCCATACGTGGTGCCGGAGTTCACCTCCGTGTCCAGCGATGTCTCCGGGGACGAATCCGCGCCCGAGACAAGGCTCACGGCAAAACTCAACTCCAGCCACGGAGTGGAGAGGGCAGGTTTCATGATAGGACTCTCGGAAACCACGATGAAATACTGCCCGGCCCTTCTGTCCGGCCTCACTTTCAGCCTGACCCTGGACAGCATGGAAGAGGGGCGATACGCTTACTGCGCCACAGCCGGAAACTCGCGCAATGAGATTCGCTCAGCCATTGACTGGTTCACCATCAGCAAAAGCAGTTCCTCGATCCCTGACAGCGGAGATGATGACCCGACAGAGCCACTGCCACCGCCAGGGGTCGATGGGATCGCCATAAGTGACGAGAACTTCCGGGACTCGCTCCTGCTTCACTTCGACACTGACCGCAACGGCAGGCTGGAACTCGCCGAAGCCCTGGCGATAGAAAACATCAGCGTCACGACCACCAGGATAAGCACCCTTGACGGAGTGCAGTACATGAGCAATCTGAAAAAAATCCGATGCTCAGGGACACCGGATACCAGGAGCAGGCTCACGAAACTGGATTTCAGATACAACCCAAGGCTAGAAGCCCTCGAGTGCAATTTCTCGAGAGTCGAGCAGATTTCAATCCCATCTTCCACCAAGGAATTGAGATGCAGATACGGATTCCTCCAGCAAATCACGTTCCCCTCCGGCTCTTGCCTGAAAAACCTCGACGTGTTCGGGAATCGCCTCACCGCCCTTGACGTTTCAGCCCTCGCAGAACTCGAATATCTGGAGTGTGGACTCAACAGTTTCTCTACTCTCGATGTGTCCGGCAACCTCAAGCTGAAGGTGCTTGACCTGCGGGGTTCCGCAGAGCTGGAAGTCGTGTATCTGTCGAAGGGTCAAGAGATTGAGACCATCTACGCTGACGACGGAGTCAGCTTCAGATACAAAGACCGCTGAATCGCCAATAAAATGAACCGTTATGGACTTGATTCATGACGGGTTTATTTTTACCTTAGCGTCATATTTGGAAAGAGACAGAAAATCAACATGAAGCGACCCGTAATTCTGACACTGGCCATTCTTGCAGTATCAATTGCATCCTGCCGAAAGACCGCACCCGACGACGGGCCTACCAAAGACAGAATACCCATAAGGATAGCCACTTCACTCACCAAGGTCACCGACGATGCTTTCGAGACTGGAGACAAGGTCGGAATATATGTAGTCAACCAGCCCCTCCAACTCAAACCAATAGGCAATCACATTGACAACGCCTGCTTCACTTTCAGCGGGAGCGAATGGAAGTCAGCCCGAGAGCTCTATTGGCTTGACAGCGAGACAAAAGCCGACTTCTACTGCTACTTCCCCCATAAGGAAAAGATCGTCAGCGCCCTGTATCCTATCCAATCCAACGCCTTGTTGGATCAGAGCAGCGAAGCGGGCTACAAAGTTTCGGATTACCTCTGGGGCAAAACGGAAGGCATCGCCCCGACCTCCGTACCTGTCGTCCTCACCCTGCGGCACCTCATGAGCTGTATACAGGTAAGTCTCAAAGCCGGGACCGGCTGGAGCCCAGAGGAGCTGAAAAACGCCCAGGTGAGCCTGCACGGGCTTATGACATCCGCAAACTTCAGTCTCAAGGACGGAAACATCAGCGCAAACGGCGGCAGAAACACCGTCCTCCCGTTCAATACTTCAGACGGGAACTTCAGGGCTCTGGTCCCTCCGCAGAAAATCGAAGACAGCGAACTCGTCACAATAAAGCTTGGCAATAAAGAATATAAACTCAAGACAAGTGTCTCGCTGGAATCCGGCAAGATGCACCGCTGCTCCATAGTGGTCAACCGCATCGGAGAAGGGATATACATCGGGGTGGACCCGTGGGAAGACGCAGGTGAAGATTTCGGAGGATCTGTAGAATGAAAAAAGCACTCATAGCACTTTCAGCAGCACTCTCACTCGCCTCTTGCGGTCTGAGCGACCCCATCACACGACCTGAAATCCCTGAAGAAAGCGGAGGCAAGATCAGTCTCGGAGGCGAGATTGACCAGGTCTACCTCACAAGGGCCAATGACAGCGGTTTCGCAGACAAGGACAAGATCGGAGTCTATATCGTCGACTACGAAGGCTCCACCCCGGGGGCACTGCGCAGCAGCGGCAACAGGGCCGACAATGTCAAGCATACCTTCGACGAGGCCTCCTACAAATGGGTTCCCGCAAAGGACATCTACTGGAAAGACAAGCAGACGCACATCGACGTCTACGGCTACTATCCTTACGGAAACGTAAGCGATGTGGAAAACTACACATTCACCATCAGCGACGACCAGCGCTCCACCCCGAGAGACGGAGAGCTTGGGGGCTATGAAAAGTCCGACTTCCTCTGGGGCAAGGTGACCGATGTCGCCCCGACGGACAAGCTCATCAAGATATCCTTCCATCACAAGATGGCCGGGATAAAGATTTCACTCACCGAAGGCGAAGGCTTTGCCGACGGAGAATGGGCATCAGCAGGCAAGAACGTGCTGATAACAGGCACCAGACTTCAGGCGAGCGCAAACCTTGCCACAGGCGAAGTACAGGCCGCCGGGGACGCCGGGGCAGGGTACATCATCCCGCAGATCAAGGGAGACGAATACCGGGCCGTGGTCGCCCCGCAACAGATCACCGCAGGCTCCCAGCTTCTCGCCATCAGCGTGGAGGGCAGGACCTACAAGTTCAGCCGGGAGGAAACGACAGAGCTCAACTCCGGCAAGCAGCACAACTTCACCATCAGCGTGAACAAGAAGCCCGACGGGGATTTCGAGTTCAAACTCTCGGGCCAGAGCATCACCGACTGGGAAAACGATCCCGTCTCCCACGACGGCACGGCTAAAGAATACATCGTGGTCAATGTGGAAACGGCCGGCACGCTGGACGAATGCCTGAAAACCGCAGGCAAAGAAGCCTCCAAAGTCAAGAATCTCAAACTCACAGGCACCATCAACGCAAGGGACTTCGCAGTGATGAAATATTGGATGACCAGTCTGAGCAGCCTCAACCTCAAGGAAGTAAATATAGCGCGGTGCGAAAGCAGCTCCCTGGAATACTCTGAATCCGGTTTCAATACAGATTACTGGTACAATGGAAACGAGGCGGGCGAATTACCAAGTTCAGCCCTGTCAGACAAGAAAACCCTGCTCCACCTCATCCTGCCGGACAGCATCACTAAAATCGGGCAGTATGCTGTCGGCAATTGCGAGAACCTCAGCGGAAGCCTCATCATCCCAGAAAGCGTCACAAGCATTGAGACCACAGCATTCTATGGCTGCCGCTCTCTCACCAGTCTCACCCTTCCGTTGAGTCTCGAGTACATCGGGGACAGCGCATTCCATAACTGCGGCTTCACCTGCGAGCTCCTGCTCCCGGAAAAGCTTGAGCACATAGGCAGCATGGCATTCATCGGCTGCGCAGGCCTGTATGGCAGCCTCAATCTCCCGGAAGGGATCAAGCATCTTGGCGAACATGCCTTCAGCGGCTGTTCCGGCTTTAGCGGAAGTCTCTCGATCCCCGAAGGACTGACAACAATAGCTTCAAGCGCTTTCGGCTCCTGCTTCGGGCTTGACGGACCTCTCACCCTTCCGGACAATCTAACTTCTATCGGTAATTATGCTTTCGGTGGTACAAGACTCACAGGAGAGCTTGTGCTTCCCGAGACCCTTCCCAGCATCGGAAGCGGTGCATTCAACGGCTGTAAATTCAGCGGGAGGCTGGTTCTCCCGGACGGGCTTCAGGTCATAAGCGATGAGGCTTTCTATGGCACAGAACGGCTGAGCGGGACCCTGTTCATACCCGAAGATGTCGTGAGCATCGGGAAAAGCGCTTTTGTGAACAGCGGGATCGAGTCGGTCGTCCTCCCCGCAAACCTTGAGGTCATAAAGGACGGAGCGTTCTTCGGATGCTTCAACCTCAGCCGTATCGTCTGCAAGAGCGAGATACCTCCATACATCATGAGCGGTGCATTTGACGGCGTATCCAAGGAGAACTTCACAGTCGAGGTGCCGGAGTCGGCGGTGGCCCAATACCGGACTGCTCCCGGATGGAACGAGTTCAAGCGCATCTCCGCCTACCGCAACCTTTCCGTGAGCCCGGCCACACTAAGCGCCCTCAACAGCAAGGCCACACGTAGTCTCGTGCTCTATTCCGAGGGTGACTGGACAGTCGAGAGCAAGCCGGAGTGGGTGAACATCAGCCCGTCCGAGGGCAGCGGCAAGTCAAGCATAAGCCTCGAATTCTCGCAGAAGCCTGCCGGAGGGCCCCGTGAAGGCGAGGTGGTTTTCAAACTCAAAGACAAGGATTACCGCACGACATGCAAAGTGTCCCAATACGACTTCGACCACTCCGAAGATGAAATACTGACCCTTCAGACCGCCAACAAGGGCCCGGGGATCAACATAGTCCTGCTCGGCGACGGCTACAGCGCCAAGGACATCTCCGAGGGAAAACTCCTCGCTGATATCAACGAGGCCGCCGGGCATTTCTTCAGCATCGAGCCGTACAGGACATACAAGGAATATTTCAACGTCTATGCAGGAATATCCGTCTCCCCGGAGTCCGGGGTGGGCGGGGTCAACACCGTAGTCTACAACCGCTTCAACACCACCGCCAAAGACGGAGGCATGCTCGGAGGAAGGAACGGGACGGACGACCTTCTGGAGATCCTGCGATACGCTCTCAAGGCCCCGACCGTCAACGAGGGAAACCTGGCGCAGACTCTTACCGTGATGATCCCGAACACAGCCGAATACGGCGGCACGACATACCTCTTCGATGACGGGACGGCCATAAGCTACTGCCCTAAGAGCAGTCGTGCCTACCCTTATGACTTCCGGGGTATTATCCAGCATGAGGCCGGCGGACACGGCTTCGGCAAGCTCGGGGAGGAGTCCATAGTGCACAATGCCTACATAGACGCCTGCTGCAACTCATACTGGGATCTGATAAATGCACTCGGGAGAGGCTGGTTCAGCAACCTGTCGCTTTCTGGCAACATAGGCGGGGTCAGTTGGAGCCACCTTCTCTTCCACGAGAAATACAAAGACTTCGTGGACATCTACGAGGGAGGATTCATGCACTCGCGCGGAGTCTTCCGCTCGGAGTACAACAGCTGCATGAACAACTGCATCCCGTACTACAGCACCATCAGCCGAGAGCTGATAGTCCGCAGGATAAAGTCTTACGCCGGAGAAGAATTCAGTTTCGAGGACTTTGTGGCCCTCGACAATATAGACGGGCGGCCGACGGTCACGTCTTCAAGCCTTTCCGAAGGCCGCCACCCTGCCGCCACAGACCAGCACGCACCGGTCATGGCCGGAAAACGTCCATCAGTCAAATAGTCAACAACTATGAAAAAATTACTATATCTGTCACTGCTCCTGCTCACCGCAGCCTGTTCCAAGACCGTGGAGAACGAACTCTCCATCAGGTTCAACCTCAATTATCCGGGACAGACCAGGGTAAGCGGAGCCTCTTTTGAGAGCGGGGACGTCACCGGACTGTATATGACAGAGTACAGTTCGGGCGTTGCCCTGCCTCTTATGATTTCCGGCAATGCTGCCGACAATGCCGCCTTGTCCTTCGACGGCACCCTCTGGACAGCAAGCCCCAAAGTATTCTGGGACAAGGGGATGAAATACGATGCTTATGGCTATTACCCCTACGGAGCTCCCAATTCTATGGAAAGCTACGAATTCAGCGTACAGCAGGATCAGTCCTCTCCGCGCCTTGGCAGCACCCCCGGAGGCTATGAGATGTCAGACTTCCTCTGGGCCAAGAGCGAAGGGGTCAAGTATCCGGATGTCGTGAGCCTCAACTTCAGCCACAGGATGAGCCGCCTCGTGATTAAGCTGGTCAAAGGCAAGGATTTCAACACAGAACTGCCAGATGACATCATCATACGTATCCATGGGACAGTAACCGATGCCCTGATAGACCTCAACACCGGCGCAGTAGAGAAAAGGCGCAATGCCGTCACGCACAGCATCACGATGTGCAAGGACGGACCGGACACGTTCTCTGCCATAATAGTACCTCAGCGCATCGAGAAAAAACAGCCGCTGATCGAAGTCCTCACAGGAGATGTGTCCTATCTGCTCGAGACCCGCTTCGTTTTCAAGACCGGTGTCCAGCACAACGCCGTCATCACCCTCAACGCAGACCCGGACAAAGTCCGGATAGACATCGGCGGAGAGATAGAAGGTTGGAACTGACCTTACTCATAGACTATAGCAGTATGCTCATCCTTGAGTATCTCGGTGGTCTGGCCCACGGAGACGGACACGCTTGAGAGAGAGGGGTTGCCGCGGCAGTCCAGTGTCTTCAGCAAGGGACAGCAGCTTATGTCCAGATACTCCAGAGCGGCATTGGAGCAATCCAGCAGCTTCAAGACAGGATTTCCGCTCAAATCAAGAGTCTTGAGCGGAGAACGGGACAGATACGCCTCCTCCAGAGCCGGGTTTCCGCTCAAGTCAAGAGCCGTCAGCAAGGTAGACTGGCAATAGAGCGATTTCAGCACATGATTACCAGTCAAATCAATGGATTTCAACGGGTTGCTATCGCACACCAGCACCTTCAATGCAGCATTGGCTTCAAGAGCAAGGTCTTCAATGGTTTGCCCCGGCACACTGAGACGTTCCAGACAGGAGAACATCTTTATCCCGGACAGAGATCTGATCCCGGGATACTTGATCGGATCCACATCAATCTCCTTGACCTGCGCAGCCTCTTCCAAGGAGATGGAAGAGTCATAATCCCTGTCGAAATTGTCAAGCAGATAACTTTTGAACTCAGGGTCCTCGATCTGCGGGACATAGATGATCCGAGTCGTCTCAGGAAGATATCTCCGCTCTCCCCTGTTTATCCCATCAATTTCATGTCCTTCAGAGAGATACAACATCTCCAGAGCATCACACAGGCAGGACAGCGACTCCACAAGAGGATTGAGCACCAGATTGAGACTCCGCAGTGGACATCCGTCCACATTGAGCGAGCGCAGAAGAGGATTATATCTCAGATCAAGTGCGTTTACCGCGCTTCCGGCACAATCGAGAAACTCAAGCCCGGCGAGCAGATATATCCTCGTCTGATCTGAGAGCTTGCCGCGCGCATGAAGCCTTCGGAGACTGCGGTATTTGCGGACGACATCATCAAGCGGCAGCGGACTTTCTTCACATTTCAGTTCTTCAAGGGCATCAGCGGGAATCGACGAGCTGACATAGTTGAGCCTTGTCCAGGACATGTCCAGAGCCCGCAGACGCGTCTGCGAGCGCAGCACAAAGGAAGTAATCGGATTAGATGAGATATTAACCGATGTCAGAGCGGGAAACTCCCCCAGTTCAAGGGTCTTCAAGGCATTGCCGCTCAGGTCCAGTTCCTCCAGATTGGCCATGGACTCCAGCACAACTGCCTCAAGAGCCCCGCTTCCTTTACCGTCCGTGACGGATGAGCCGGTGCAACTCAGCCTTTTAAGGGCGGGAAGCTGTTCCAGACCCCCGAGCGAATGAAGATTGTCGGAGCAGATTTCAACCTCTTCCACCTTTGATGCCTCCTCCACACTTATGTACCCGTCAGCATCCGCATCCCAATTCGACAGCATATACTCTTCAACAGTCTCGTCATCGAAAACGACAGGCATATAGAACTTCCGTTCCTCTCCATACGCGACACCTTTCCCGTTGATGGCGTACGCCCTGACATAATAGGTCTGGCCGAGCACAAGGCCCGGAATCTCTACAGTACGAGCCCCGTATTCCGAGCTGTCCACTGTCTTGGTATTCAGTTCTATGGTGGGTTCTGGAGAAGTGGACCAGCACACGCCGCACACGGCCAGAGAGCCGCTGAATGTCTCTGAGACAGTGTATGATATGCTGACGGAAGTCGAGGTCAAGATCTCAGGCTTTTCTGTGGCGACCCCGGGCAGCTGCTGCTCTATTTCAATGACTTCCGTCCGCGGCTCAAGCTCGGAGACGCCACCGCTGACATAAGGCCTGTAAGTGTAGCGCACCCCGAAACTCAGATCCGGGATCCGGCAGGAGAAGGAAGTGCCGCCCTCGATGGGGACATCTATGAATCTCTGCTCCCCACCGGCCAGGCCGAAGAAGAAGCCGCAGCTGCTGACATTGTCCATACGCGAAAGTCTGCACGTCAGCACAAGTTCATCCCCGTCCACCTGAGATGTGGTTCCGAGCATGACCGGAGCCAGATGCGACGACGCCTCCTGATCCCTGATACAGGAAACGGAAAGCGACAGCAGCAGAAAGGAAACCAGCTTACAGATCTTCATACAGATGACAAATATAAGATTTTTATGCTCACCGGAGACAAATGAACCCCAATGAACTTGACGCTGTGTGGCTTAATTACTATTTTTGCAAAAATGGGTAAAGAATTGAAAAAAACTATTCCGGAGTTGAGCTATCTGCTCACGGAAGTCGAGAAACGATATGGGAGACGGCTGGCGACATCATCTGATTTCGAAGCCCTCTCCGTCATAATCGAACACGAATCCGGAGACATCATATCCGCCTCGACACTCAAGAGACTTTGGGGATATGTAAGTCTCAAGCCGATCCCACGTCAGTCCACCCTTGATGTGCTCTCCCGCTATGTCGGCAACAAAGACTTCTTCACGTTCTGCCAGCACATAAAGAACGATAACCTGTTCGAGTCGCGCTTTTTCTCGACCAAGTCAGTACTGGCTTCTGACCTTGAAGCCGGGGCCGAAGTCCTGATCGGCTGGGCTCCTGACAGGCTCGTCCAGCTCGAATATCTCGGAGGCGGAGAATTCGTGGTCCGCAAATCCGAAAACTCCAAACTCCTGGCAGACGACAGGTTCATGGCCACCTGCTTCTACATCGGCTACCCCCTGCTTATACCGAGGATACTCCGCAACGGTGAATACACGCCCTCCTACATAGCCGGCGCATCAGAAGGACTTAACAGACTGGAAATCATAGGGGGGGGGGAAAAAATCTCAGTAAGCCCGTTCCTCAATATCTGACCCAAGCTGCTCAAGAACCCGTTCAAGCCGGGCTCTCCTCAGAGAAGAACGTATCTCAGGCATCAGAGAGACAGTCAAGATCGAAAAGGCGATAAGCACCCCCACCGCAAGGATGGCGGCTTTTCTGCGTCGTCCAGCTATGGCAGATCTGATCTCATTGACAGTAGCATAGCGGTGCTCCCTGTCTTCCTTTGTACACTTGGCCGCCACGCGTGGAAATAGTCCCATTGTGCGCATGATGATCCCGAGAGAGTATATGTCGCTGCGGTTGTCCAGAATCTCTCCACGCCTCTGCTCCGGGGAGGCATAAGCCAGAGTCCCGGCAGGCCGCTTGAACACCACGGAGCTGTCCTCATCTGAGAGACCGAAATCTATCAGTTTCACATTCTGCCCGTTGCGGGTTATGAGGATATTGGACGGCTTGAGGTCACGATGCACAATCTGCTTGTGGTGGATATAATCCAGAGCATCGCAAAGTTCAAGAAGAATCTTTTTTCCGGGTATCTTTCCCTTGTTTTCAAGCATGGACTCCAATGTTTCCCCTTCTATCCACTCCAGTTCTATGCAGTTGCCAAGTCCCGGCAGGCAGACGAAATCCAAGGTGCGACAGATGCCCGGATGGTCAAGTCCTTTACCAAGTTCGTACTCTTTACGCAGCAGCGCCTCAGCCATGGGGTCTCCCCTGTATTGAGGCTTCAAAGATTTGAGGGCCACGAGCCTGCCTCCAAGTTCCGCCCGGCTTATCATGGAACACCCTCCAGAAGAGACATACACCTGCCTGGCCGTCTCCTGCAAAGGGGCGGGAATCTGCTCAGGCGAGTCGAAAAAACAGGATGATTCTACCATACTTTCAAATATAGTGATTTATTGATATATTTGCCTTGATGAGGACATCACATCTCATAATAGCACTTATCTGTCTGGCAGGATGCCGCCAATCCGGTGGACAGACCGGCAGCATCCCGGAATACGACAGCGTGACCCCCTGCCTCAACGGCACCAGCATCGTGTCCATCGGCGGCAGGTTCGGCATCATCGACAGCTGCGGGGCGGAGATAGTCCCCGCCGGGTTCGAAGACGTGTTCTATATCACAGATGACCTTTCCGCCGCCATAAGCGGGGGCAGTTGCGAGTTCTACGACCGCAGTGGAAGAAGGCTGGGGCAGATCCGCACCGGCGACACCGGCACCAGTCCCGAATGCCTGCTCGAAGCCTATGCCGACATACGGGAGGGAGTCAGACGCGACTGGGACGAGATCCTCGACGCCTACGAGGGCCTCCTCTCTTACTGTTCCGGAAGCGGTGCCGACCCCGAAGAGGCCACCCGGCTATCCGGAAGCATCAAAGCCGCCTTGGGAAACATCAGCGGTCCCATGGACAAGGACCAGCAGGCCAGATTCGAAGCCATGAGGAGGGGCGGCAGATGAGAAGACTGACCGCAGCTGTGCTGCTCATGATTTCCACCATCTGCAGCGCCCAGATGATAACAGACATCCGTACCGACAAATCATACCTCTGTGCGGAAGGGAATGCGCAGAACGCGCGCATCGCCGACAGCCTGGCGCTGGACGCCCTGGCGGTGAAAATCTCCGGGACAGCCGACCTTCCCTATGCAGACGGGGTCAAAACCGCGATCCTCCGCACATACCGCGATGACCTCGACAGGGAATGCGACATGCTCTCAACCACCGGAGATGCAGGCACTACGGTATTGAGATACATCCGGAGGGCAGACGCCGGCAGGATCTTCGAAAACCGCCGGGCAAAAGTCAAGGAGATGCTCTCCATCGCCACCACAGCCGAAGAGAAATTCCAGACCGACATCGCCCTCCGCTACTACTCCTGGGCCGCCACACTGCTCCGCAGCCTTCCCCCGCTCGACGCCGCCGCCATCGCTGACGCCGAGAGCCGCCGGAACACCATACTTGAGGGGCTTGACGTCAAATTCGACAAGGTCAACAAGTTCGACAAGGAATTAGCCGAACTCACATTCACATACAAAGGCCATCCGGTACGCAATATAGACTACAGTTTTTTCGACGGGAAACGCTGGAGCGGAATCCTCTCCGCAAAAGACGGCAAGGGATTCATTGAGGTGAGCCCGGGGTCCAGAATAGACCAGTACCGCATCCGCTACGAGATCACCCCGTCGCACCTCCAGCACCTGTTCCGAGAGGTCAGCTCGGTGGAGCAAGCGTTTGCAGCCTCCACCGCCAGGGAAGAAGCCTCCGAAAGGCCGGCCTCGGAGCCACGCAGATCCGCACCCCGCAAGATAGATTTCTCCGCCGTCAAGAGCAAGGTCTTGTCAGTCATGGCCAGAGACGAATTCAAGACAGCCCCCGACACCCTCACCGCCGGCCTTGCCCCAGTGCTGTTCACGTCAAACTATGAGGACGCCGTCGCGCAGGTGTGCGCCAGCATCAGCGGCAGCGGGCAAGACATCAGCGGGCTCTTCACCGGAGAGGGATACGCCATCTTCCTAAAACTCATCAGATACGGCAACGCCCGCGTGCTCAACTTCGACAAGCTGGACTTCTACGCCCTCGGGGACGATGTCTTCTGCCGCAGCGTCCCTATGGTCTTCTCATTTAAAGGCAACAGACGCGAGTTTGTGGAAGACGTGGTGTTCACTTTCGACCGTGAGGGGAAAATAAGCAACCTCTCTTTCGCCCTTTCGTCCGACACGATACGTGAGATCATCTCCATGGACAGCTGGACCGAGGAGGCCAGGCTCATCCTGATAGACTTCCTGGAGAACTACAAGACAGCCTACGCCCTCAAGAGGCAGGACTACATAGCCTCCATCTTCGACGACGACGCCCTCATCATAACAGGCCGGGTACTTCGCAACGTCAAAGGTCCCAACGAGTATGGCAACAACCGCTACGTCACCCTGACACGACACAACAAAGAGAATTACATCAAGCAGTTGGGCAAGGTGTTCGCCAGTCAGGAATTCATCAATATCCAGTTCTCCGACTGTGAGGTCATGAAACTCGGCAAGGGAGAACAGCTCTTCGGCATCAAGATCCGGCAGGAATATTTTTCCGCCACATACTCCGACAGCGGCTATCTGTTCATCCTCGTGGACTTGAGGGACTATCACCAGCCGGTGATCCATGTCAGGACCTGGCAGGATTCCCCGGACAAGGACTTCGGCGTCATCGGACCATACAATTTCTAAGGTATGAAAAAGAAACTTGCCGTCCTGCTGCTCGCAATCCTCTGCGCCACCGCCGCCCTTGCCCAAGGCGACAGCACCGTATTCAAGGTGGTGTCGTTCCGCAAACTGGACTGGGATCTGGACGCGCGCAGCAACTATCCGATGATCGACCAGAACGGCCGCAAAGCCGCGCTCATAAAAGTAGTCATCCCGGACGACAACTTCGATTTCGATGTAGGCGTGATGGGCATAGTCGGAGTCAAGCAGGAGATAGGAGAGACCTGGGTCTACGTGCCCGAAGGAGTAAGGAAAATCACCATCCGCCACAAGAACT
>CAKUYG010000045.1 GCA_934702165.1 uncultured Bacteroidales bacterium
AATAAAGGTGAAGTCTGTTGTGATGTTGAAATTGTTTGCCGGGATGAAAGCATAGTAGTTTATCCCATCCATAAGCTGGAATCCCTTGCTCTCGAGTTTGGAGGATGCGGCTCCGGATGTCAATGTGCGCAGGAGTGCCGCGTCCGCCTTTCCTTTGTTGCCCTCCCTTCCGAATACGATCACGTCCTCGCTTGACCCCCAAGTGAACTTGAGGGCATCGTTTTCCCAATTCAAACTCTTGGTCTGGAGTGGCAGCTCCGGCTGCTCGATTGTGGCGAAAATGCCCTCGCCCTCAGGCTTTGCTGCCGGCTCAAGGGTGGATGTACACCCTGCCAATGCGGCTATTGTGCCGGTGATTGCTAAAAATTGTCTTTTCATGTTGCTGCTGTTGATTAGAAGTAAATAGGATCGTACGGGTTTTGCCCTGTTGTTTCCCCGCTCGTACAGATGACCCCGGCTGGGTTGATGTCGAACAGCTCTACTTCCGGTCTTACATAGGGCTGTGTCTGTTTTTCGCTGTTTGCCTTCATAAAGATGATGGACTTGTGCCGGCTGCCCCGGTCCGGCTGTAAATAGTTATTCTGATAGGCAGATAATACGATGCCGGGACAGGGTCAACTGCACACGCACCAAAGGCCGGCAAAGGTCGGCAAGGGGATTGCAAACAATTGACACATTGTGTTATATGCCCGCTTTTCAGCTTGTACTCTGTGCAAAAAAGCGGATGCTAATATATATATATATATAAGTACTTTTCCAAATTTTTTTGGACTTTGTCCGAAAAAATGCATAACTTTGCGTCCATATTACTATACTAATACACTGATGAGAAAACATTTTCTTGACAATCTGCGCTGGAGCGTTGTTCTGGCGGTGCTCGTCTACCATGTCTTCTACAATTTCAATGCGGAGGGCGTGTTCGGCGGGTTAGGGTCGTTTGCTGATGTACAGTATCAGGACAGCATAATGTATGTCCTCTATCCTTGGTTCATGGTGGTACTCTTTCTGGTGTCCGGAGTGTGCAGTCGCTATGCCCTAGCTTCAAAAGGCCCGAGGGAGTTCGTCCGTAGCCGTACGCTCAAACTTCTGGTGCCGTCTACAGTCGGGTTGTTCGTGTTCCAGTGGATACTCGGCTACTTCAACACCCGGATTGCCGGGGCGTGGGACTCGATCCCGTCGTTCGCCCGTTATCCGGCCATGGTGTTCAGCGGGGTCGGCCCGCTGTGGTTCATACAGCTTCTGTGGCTGTATTCGCTTCTGGCGGCGGTGATCTACCGGATTTTTCCGGGACGGATTTCTTCGGGGGAAAACAGCCGGCCGGCCGGGGGTGTAAGCTCCGCCGCCACGTCAACTTCAGGGCGGGCCCAGGCTTCCGAGCTGCCCCGCAAACTGGCTTCCGGCCTCGCACTTCTTGCCGGCGGCTTCCTGCTGCTCTGGGGAGCGGCGCAGAGTCAGATTGACTCTCCATCCACGGCTCAAGGCCTGCTGAACCTGTACCGGCCGGCGTTTTATATCGTCCCGTTCCTGCTCGGCTATTTCATATTTTCAGATGAAAGGGTGCAGAGGCTGCTCTCTGAAATCAGCCTGCCTCTTCTCGTCGCCGCCGTTGCCGGATCTGTCTTGTATTCTCTGCACTATTTCGGGACGGACTATACTTCTCCGTCCTGCCTGCAGAGCGTATGGACCAACCTCTATGCCTGGGTCGCCACGCTCGCGATGTTCGGGTGCTACAAAAGATGGGCGGACAGGACTTCTCCGGTGGCTGACTACCTGACCCGCAGCAGCTTCGGACTATATATCGTCCACATGGCGGTATGCACCGGGCTGTGCTTCCTGCTCAAAAGTTCCGGCTTGCCGGTTTGGAGCATCTATTGCCTTGCCCTGACCGGGACAGCCGCCGGAAGCGTGTTCCTGTATGAACTGCTCCGGCGCATACCGGTGCTGCGCTGGTGCGTTTTCGGTATCAGGTAATGTAGCGGGCTTCTGTACGGAAAGCCACCAGGCCGCCCAGACGCAACGCAAAAGCGGCAGGCCTTAATGGTCTGCCGCTTCAATATGTCACTGTAGGTGACTGAAATGATCGTCTGTCTCAAGGCGGAGATGCTCCGGTGAGACACGCCGCGATGTACTACTGCTCGTCTTCGAGACGGAGATGCTGAACGTAGATGGCCTTCGCCCTTGCGATGCGGCGCTTCTCGGACGGCTTCTCGAAATTCTTGCGTGCGCGAAGCTCACGGATAGCTCCGGTCTTCTCGAACTTCCTCTTGAATTTCTTGAGAGCCCTTTCGATGTTCTCTCCTTCCTTTACTGGTACGATAATCATTTCTTTAAATCACCCCCTTTTTCTTTTTGGCGGCGCAAAGATAGCGATTAATTTCTATAATCCAAGAACTGAGAACACGAAATCTTTCACCCCTTCGGTGGCCGGTTTCATGATGTGGGTGATCCTGTGGTCGGGCAGGCGCATCGGGGCCGGGTCAACAATATATATAGGTGTGTCGGCGGAGGCGTAGCGGTACAGCCCGGCGGCAGGGTAGACCTGGAGGGATGTCCCCACTATCAGCAGGATGTCCGCCCGGCTTACAAGTTCGATGGCCCGCTCGATCTTCGGGACGGCTTCTCCGAAGAATACGATGTGCGGCCTGTATTGCGCTCCGTCCGGGGCCAGGTCTCCGAGATGCACCTCGCCATAGCCTATGTCGATGACGTATTTCTCCGAATATCCGTCCCTTTCGTTGCAGGTGTCCTCCGGGCGGATCTTTGTCAGCTCGCCGTGGAGATGCACGACATGAGTAGAGCCGGCCCTTTCGTGCAGATTGTCAACGTTCTGGGTGATCACGTCCACTACGTGTTTCTCCTCAAGTGCCGCGATGAGCCTGTGGGCTTCGTTGGGGCGTGCCTCCTTGAGCTCCGCCCTGCGCACGTTGTAGAACTCCAGCACTTTTCCCGGGTCGCGCTGCCAACCCTCGACGGAGGCGACCTCCATCGGATCCACGCCGTTCCACAGGCCCCCGTTGTCGCGGTAGGTCTTCAGGCCGCTTTCAGCGCTGACCCCGGCTCCGGTCAGCACGGCTATTCTTGTTTTCCCTTTCATATCTTCATCCCGTAATAATATCTTCTCGCCCAATACTCGAACAGGGGGTCGATCACCGTCGGCGTCCCGGCCTCGTCGAACATGATGATCTCCTTCTTGCAGAGCGCGTCCTTGAGGCGCCGCACGTTGGCTGATGAGTTGAAGGCGTATTGCTCTATGACGTCTGCGCTCGTGAACTTGGTCTGCCCGTCCAACACCGCCCGGAGCATGCTCACCTGAAAAGTGGTCAGATCCTCCATCATGGCGACAAAGCGCGGCTCGTGGATGGACAGGATGGTGGAGAGGGCCTCGTTGAGTATCGGCTCCATTATGTATCCTCTGGTGAGGGAGTCGCAGATGGCGGAGAAGTGGTTGATGTAGCAGATGTTGTTGCGGAAGAGCTTGCACACTCCGAGCAGCAGGTCCCTGTCGATGACCTTGCCGGTGGCGAGAAGGCCCCTTATCACGTGGTCTATTATTTCACGTGTGTCTATCTCCCCGAGCTTGACCCGCTCCGCCTGGCGGAAGAAATATTTCTTTGTCCCGAACATCTCGTACATCGCGTTGACCTTGGAGCCCATGAAAATGTACGAGGCTGCGGCCCTGTCCTCCGGCTCCAATGCCCGGAACGTCTCTTCCATCAGACGGCATGCCATGTCCCCGTCTTCGGTCAGCATTATGTTCTGGAATTCATCGAAAAGGACGTGGATCTTCTTTCCGCACTTGCGTGCCGCGCGGTAGGGTAGGGAAAGCACGGCCTTGAGGTCGTCCCGGTCCATTTCCCATTTCAGGGAGAGGATCTCTCCCGTGTCGGCGAATCTCTGCGGATCGAATATGAAGTGGGTCCCGGGCAGGAGAGCTTCGACCATGGGACTGTAGTCCTGCGGATTGCCGTATGCGGCGCGCAGCACTTCCGAACCGAGTGTGGTCGCGAAGTCCCTGAGAGTCCGTATGCTGAGCAGGCTCATCCCGGCGGTGACGAAATTCTCGCCGGATGATTTCATGTTGAAGAAAGTCTGCTGGACCAGGGATGTCTTGCCGGCTTTGGGCGGCTCGTAGATGACTATATTCTCGCCCTGACTCAGCAGATTGGCCAGGGTACGCGCCTCGACTTTCCTGCCGATGTTGGCTTTGCCGGTCACGTATTTGCTGTACACGAATGGGATGTCCATAATCCGGAAAATGCTAGTGGGACAAATTTAATAAAATTTTGCGTATAAGATAAAAATGCCTAAATTTGCGCCCGATTATTTATGGCCGACAAGCTTGAGGTCAAGTGCTGTCCATGCAGGGCGGCCGCTTGCGGTCCGGACTTTTAAACAAGTTTCAAATGTACGCAATCGTAGACATTGCAGGCCAGCAGTTCAAAGTAGAGGCTGGAAACGAGATCTTCGTGCCGAGGCTTGCCGACGCCAAAGATGCTGATGTGGAGTTCAAGAAGGTGCTTCTTGTCGCAGGTGAAGGCGATGTGAAGGTCGGAGCTCCTTATGTGGAGGGTGCTGTAGTGAAGGCTACCGTCCTCGATGACAACGCCAAGGCTGACAAGGTTCTTGTATTCAAGAAGATACGCCGCAAGGGCTTCCAGAAGCTCAACGGTCACCGTCAGAAACTCACCAAGATTAAAATCAACGAAATCGCTTAAGGATTATGGCACACAAGAAAGGTCAATCAAGTTCTAAGAACGGTCGTGAGTCACAAAGCAAACGTCTCGGACTCAAGAAATTCGGTGGCGAATTCGTTAAGGCCGGCAACATCATAGTACGCCAGAGGGGCACTGTCCACAACCCGGACAAGAACGTGGGCATGGGCAAGGATCACACTCTCTACGCCCTCATCGACGGTACTGTAAAGTTCTTCCGCAAGAAGAACGACAAATCTTATGTTTCGGTACTCCCGTTAGAGAATTAATCTCGAAGGGGTTTATGTAGAATCTTCAGGGACTTGCACTTCGAGAAAAGGTGTAAGTCCCTTTTAAAATTTATAGCTATGCTGACACTCAAAATGCTCAGGGACGACCCTCAGGCCGTCATCGATAAATTGAAGATCAAGAACTTCGACGCCAAGCCGATAGTGGACAAGGTGCTCGAACTGGACACTCTGCGCCGTAATCTCCAGGCCGAGAGCGACGAGCTGCTCGCCCGTCAGAAGGTGAAGGCCGCCGAGATCGGGGGCCTGATGAAGCAGGGGCTGAAAGATGCTGCCGAGTCCGCCAAGGCCGAAGTGGCCGAGCTGAAGACCCGCTCCAACGAGCTGCTCGCCAAGATGGACGCCGCTTCCAAGGAGCTGGAAAGCCAGCTCGTGCTGATGCCGAACACCCCGTGTGCCCTGGTAAAGCCGGGCAAGGGAGCCGAGGACAACGAGGTCGTCAAGATGGGCGGCCCGGAAGTCAAGATTCCGGAGGGAGCGCTTCCGCACTGGGAGCTCGCCAAGAAATATGACATCATCGACTTCGACCTCGGTGTGAAGATCACCGGCGCCGGATTCCCTGTATACAAGGACAAGGGCGCCAAGCTCCAGAGGGCCCTCATCAACTTCTTCCTTGACTGCAACACCGCGGCCGGCTACAAGGAGATGGAGCCGCCTGTGATGGTCAACGCCGCCTCAGGTTTCGGCACTGGCCAGCTCCCTGACAAGGAGGGACAGATGTACCATGCCAATCTTGACGATTTCTACATGGTCCCTACCGCAGAGGTGCCTCTGACCAACATCTACCGTGACGTGATCCTCTCCGATGACCAGATTCCTCAGAAGATCACCGCCTACACCCCTTGCTTCCGCCGCGAGGCCGGCTCATACGGCAAGGATGTGCGCGGTCTGAACCGTCTGCACCAGTTCGACAAGGTGGAGATCGTGCGCATTGAGAAGCCGGAGAACTCCTACGCCGCCCTCGACGAGATGATAGCCCATGTGGAGTCGCTTGTCAACAAGCTTGGCTTGAAGTACAGGATCCTCCGTCTCTGCGGCGGCGACCTGAGCTTCACCTCCGCCATCACCTACGACTTCGAACTCTGGTCAGCGGCCCAGCAGAGGTGGCTTGAGATCTCCTCAGTCTCCAACTTCGAGACCTATCAGTCCAACCGTCTGCATCTGCGCTACCGCGACGAGAACGGCAAGACACAGCTTGCCCACACCCTCAACGGAAGCTCTCTCGCCCTGCCTCGCGTGGTGGCCGCCCTCCTTGAGGACAACCAGACGCCGGAGGGCATCATAATCCCTGACATCCTCAGACCTTACACCGGATTCGACAAGATTGATTAAGGAAGGTACTGTAATATTAGGCATAGATCCCGGAACCAATATCCTTGGTTTCGGGATTCTCTGCATAGATGCGGCCCTCAAGCCGCAGTACGTCGACATGGGGGTGCTGGATCTGCGCAAGATAGCCTCGCCTTACGACAAGCTTGAGATGATCAGCGAGAAGGTCGGGGCCCTTTGCGACCTGCACCACCCGCAGTGCCTGGCGATCGAGTCCCCCTTCTACGGCAAGAACGCCCAGGTCATCTTCAAGCTCGGACGTGCCCAGGGGGCGGCCATGGTGGCGGCCCTCTCCAGAGGGGCTGAGGTTTTCGAATACGCTCCGAGAGAGGCTAAGATGGCCATCTGCGGCAACGGAGCTGCCTCCAAAGAGCAGGTCTGCCTGATGGCCCAGAAAACTCTTGGCATACAAATTGATAATAAATACCTCGATGCGACTGACGCTCTCGCGTTGGCGCTCTGCCATTTTTACCGATCCACAAATCCATTCACAAGCGGCGGCTCAGGCAAGTCGTCGTGGGAAAAGTTTGTTGCGGAAAATCCGGACAGAATAAAGTAATTATAATGAGAGTATTGAGATCGATTTTGATGTCGTGCCTGCTGTTTGCAGGAACCGGCCTCTTTGCGCAGAACAAGATTTCTGCAGTGTTGACGGACGCGTCGAGCGGTGAGCCGCTCGAGTTTGTGACCGTATCGCTCTTTCAGGACGGCAAGGACAAGCCGCTGAAATATGCGTTGAGTGACGACAAGGGCAGGGTGACTCTGGAGTCAGTCTCCAAGGGCACCTATACCTTCAAGGCCGAACTGCTCGGCTACAAGGCCTACAGCGCCACGGTAAAGATGGAATCCAAAGCGGTTGACCTCGGGACCATCAAGATGAGCGTGGACACGGAGCAGCTCGATGCCGCATCCGTCTCTGCTGTCGGCAACCCCATGATAGTCAAGAAGGACACCATCGAGTTCAACGCCTCCTCGTTCAAGACCACCGACAACGACGTGCTTGAAGACCTGCTCAAGAAGCTCCCGGGGGTCGAGGTGTCCGAGGACGGGTCCGTGACGGTCAACGGCGAGAGCATCTCCAAGATCACCATCGACGGCAAGACGTTCTTCCTCAACGATCCGCAGCTCGCCACCAAGAACATCCCGGCCAAGATGGTCAACAAGTTGAAAGTCATTCAGAAAAAGTCCGAGCAGGCCGAGTTTACCGGCATCGATGACGGTGAGGAGGAGACGGTGATCGACCTCTCTGTGCAGCCGGGCATGATGAAGGGCCTCTTCGGCAACGTGTCCGCCGGAGCCGGTTATGACCTCCCGTCACAGGACGGGGTCAAGAGTGACGTCCGCTACCAGGGCAACGCTTTCATCGGCAGGTTTACTGACAACTCGCAGATAAGTCTCATACTCAACGGCAACAACACCAACAACCGCGGCTCGTCCAACTTCTCAGGCAATATGATGCGGGGAATGATGGGAGGCGGCGGAATGGGCCGTGGCCAAGGCGGCTGGGGCGGCGGCAACGGCATCACGACCTCATACATGGGCGGCCTCAACGGGGCCTGGACCCTGTTCGACGACAAGATGAACGTGGGCGGCAACTACCTCTACAACGCCAGCGACAACGACGTCGAGGAGAGCAGCGTCAAGACGACCTACCTCAACGACTACAACCTCCTCTACAACAGCAGCGGCATCAGCAACACACATTCCGACGGCCACCGCTTCGGACTCCGTCTGGAGCACAAGTTCTCGGAGAACACCTCCATACTTTTTGAGCCTTCTGTCAACTTCGGTACCGGCCACTACAGCCAGTCCAGCAAGGACTCCACCTACCGCGATGACCTCGCCGGCAACATCACCAAACTCAACGACGCGTTCACGGAGAACAGCGGCAGCAACCGCAACGCCAGCGCGAGCGGCTTCCTGCTCTTCCGCCAGAGGCTCGGGATCCCGGGACGCACCATGACCGCCATGGTCAATTTCAACCTCTCCAACAACGTCCTCGACGGGCTCAACAACAACGGGACCACATCCTACGACTCCGGCAGCGCCTTGTCCGAGCAGGTGAAGCAGAGTTTCAACAACAATCAGAAATCATACTCCGTCTGGGGTGATCTCACCTACACCGAGCCGCTCGGCAACCACTTCTACGTCGAGGCCAACTACTCCTACAACTGGAGCCGTTCAAGCTCTGAGAAGCAGACCTACGACCTTCTCAACGGGGGAGAGCTGGACTACAACTACTCCAACAAGATCATCAACGAGAACGTACGCCAGGAGATAGGGGTCAACGCCCTCTACCAGGACAAGCGCTTCCGCGCCCAGGTGGGATTTGCCGCCATGCCGACGAAGACCTACAACAGCACCACGCGCTACAACTCCGCCGACGGCAGCTACACCCCTCAGGAATACAGCGACTTCCGCTGGAACTTCTCGCCGCAGGCGATGATGTTCATGGATGTCAACGACAACTTCAACTGGAGGCTCTTCTACCGGGGCGAGTCATCCCAGCCGTCCACATCGCAGCTCATGCCTGTGCCGGACAACTCCGACCCGCTCAACGTCAGCTTTGGTAACCCTACGCTGACCCCGTATTTCTCGCACAACCTCAGGGGCGACCTGCGCTACTCCAACAAGGAACGCTACACCTCTTTCAACATGCGTTTCAGCGGCGGCTTCACCCAGAACCCTATAGTCAACCTCATCTGGTACGGTGCCAACGGCGGCCAGTACACCATGCCGTTCAACGGCCCGACGACATCCAACGCCAGCGTCAACGGCTTCGGCACCATCCCTATCGGGAAGAGCAGCTTCTCCATCAACAACTCCCTCGGCCTGAGCTGGCGCAAGAGCGCCTCTTATGTCGGCACCGGCATCGATGAGTACGACGGGCAGGACTTCTACGGATTCATGGAGAAACTCATAGCTGATTTCAACGATCCATCATTCTACGCGGCGCATATCACCGAGAACTCCACCCGTACCCTCAGCGCCAACGAGCGTCTCCGTGTAAGGTACAGCGGCAAGTCTCTGGAGGCGTCTCTGGGCGGAAGCACGAGGATGAACAAGTCCTGGTACTCCATCTCCACCACCAAGGACCAGACCACGACATGGAACAATCAGCTCTCCGCCAGCCTCACATGGAACTGGACGGCCACCGGCATCAGTCTGGAGAGTGATTTCGACTACAACTGGTACAACGGATACTCCACAGCGCAGCCTTCCCAGTGCGTGCTCAACGCCGAGATATCAAAGCTTCTGTTCAACAACAACATGACCCTTGCCCTGCGCGGCTACGACATACTCGGGCAGTCCAAGAACCTCACGGTGTCCGACAGCGCCAACTACCATAGCGAAGCTGTCAACAACACCCTCGGACGCTACGTGGTTGTCTCCCTGACATGGAGGTTCGGGACCATGGGCAACAGGCGGGGAGGACGGCGCGGTCCGGGTGGCCCTGGTGGCGGTCCCGGCGGCCCTGGCCCTGGCGGTCCACCTCCAATGATGTAATTTTTTCGTATCTTTGCCCCTCATGTTCCACTTGAGGGGCATTTATTTGTATCAAAATGAACATCAAGGAATTTTTCAGCAACTGGATTGTCAAGAACCTGCTTCTCGCGGCCGCTATGGTGGTTGTGATTGTGGGAGTCGTCACCCTGATCCTTTCGCTGCTGACGCGGCACGGTCAGGAGATCGCCGTCCCTGACTTCTCGGATATGACCCCTGCCGAAGCGCAGACTGTGGCGGCAGTGTCCGGGCTCAGGGTGAGCGTGGCGGATTCCGTATATGTGAAGAGGATGAAGCCGGGAGCTGTCTATATGCAGACTCCCAAGGCCGGCTCCCACGTCAAGAAAGGCCGCAAGATACGACTTACCGTCAATACGATGCAGGCCAAGGAAGTATATATGCCGTCGCTTGTGGGAGTATCGCTGCGCCAGGCCAGAGCTGAGCTGCTGCGCAACGGCCTTACGCTCGGCAAGATAATCTATGTCCGTGATATCGCCACCAACAATGTGCTCCGCCAGCAACGCTACGGCTTCGACATAGCCCCCGGCACTCCTGTCTCCAGCGGGACGGCCATCAATCTGGTGCTCGGCCTTGGAGACGACGACCAGACGTGGATCCCGGATGTCACCGGGAAGACATACCTCCAGGCTGTAGACCTCCTCCAGGACAACTCCCTCAACATAGGCCGTGTGCGTTATGAGGCCGCGGTGCGTGACTACGCCGACTCCGCGACAGCCGTGGTGCATTCGCAGAACCCCGCTTCCGAATCAGTACGGAAGGGGACTGAAGTCTCTCTTTATCTCAAGAAGAAGTGATGGCGGAAGAACAGTTCGAACACTTCAGGCTGGAGGTGGACAAAGGCCAGACCCCTATGCGTATTGACACATACATGGCCACCCACATGGAAGACACCTCCCGCAGCCGCGTCCAGCAGGCTCTCAAGTCCGGTTATGTACATGTGGGCGACGAGGTTGTCAAGGCCAATTTCATAGTCAGGCCCGGGGATGTCATCCGCTTCGTGATGCCTTACCGCAGGCGCGGGATGGAGATACTGCCTCAGGACATTCCTCTCGACATAGTATATGAAGACGATGACGTTCTCGTCATCAACAAGCCTGCCGGGATGGTTGTCCACCCGGGACACGGGCATTTCGAGGGAACACTCGTCAACGCACTCTCGCATCATCTCGGGATAAGCCAGGGTCCAGATGCGGAGGACGAGAGGATGGGGGTTCTGGTACACCGGATAGACAAGGACACCAGCGGGCTGCTGGCAGTGGCCAAGAACGAGGAGTCGCAGCTCAAGCTTGCAAAGCAGTTTTTCGACCACAGCATAGAGAGGCGTTATGTGGCCATCGTCTGGGGGGATGTCAAGGAAGACGAGGGCACCGTGGACGGCAACATAGGCCGCGACCCCAACGACCGCCTGCGCTTCAGGGTCTACGACGACGAAGAGCGTGGAAAGCATGCCGTGACGCACTACCGCGTACTGGAGAGGTTCGGCTTCGTCACCCTGCTGGAATGTAAACTCGAAACGGGACGCACACACCAGATCAGGGTTCACATGTCAAGCATAGGCCATCCAATATTCAACGATGAGCGCTACGGGGGAAGCGAGATCCGCAAGGGTACCATCTACTCCAAGTACAAGCAGTTCATAGCCAACTGCTTCGAGATATGTCCGCGTCAGGCCCTGCACGCCAAGACCTTGGGCTTTGTGCATCCGCGCACGGGGGAGTGGCTCCAGTTCGACTCGCCGCTGCCGTCTGACATGGAGGCCCTGCTCTCCAAGTGGCGCAAGTATTGTACTCAGATGCCGGAAGAAATCCAATAAGATGAAACTCAAGCTTTTCATACTCTGCACCATCTCGGCGGTGCTGCTCAGCCTGCCTTGGCTGGCGCCGCACACCGGGGCTCTAGCCCTTGTAGGTTTCGTGCCTCTGCTGCTTGCTGACTATGCGGCCGATGAGACAGGGGTGCGCAAGTTTTTCTTCTATTATCTCTGGACATTCATTCTCTGGAACGCCCTGACCACGTTCTGGGTTTGCAACGCCACCGTGGGAGGCGGGATTTTCGCGATTGTCGCCAATGCCCTCCAGATGGCGGTGGTGTGGGCTCTGTTCCGTCTTGCCAAGCGGCACCTCGGAGGCGCGGTGCCGTATATATTCCTGGCTGTGACGTGGATAGCTTGGGAGAGGAAGTATTTTTCCGTGGACATATCCTGGCCGTGGCTTGTGCTGGGCAACGCTTTTGCGCGCAGCACGCACAGCATCCAGTGGTATGAGTACACCGGCACGCTCGGGGGTTCTCTGTGGATATGGGTGACCAACCTCGGTTTCTTCGGACTTATAAAGGCTCTGGGCACCGGGGCGTGGGGCTGCTGGACCCGTTGGGCGAGGATCTGCTCGGCTGCGGGACTCTGCCTTGCCGTGGCCGGTCCGCTCGTGCTGTCCTCCGTCATCTACCGCAACTATCAGGAGAAGTCCGAAGGGGAGGTCAAGGTCATAATAGGCCAGACCAACTTCGACCCTTACCATAAATACAAGCTGGTGAGCCAGGCCGACCAGAACAAGGCCATGGTCTCCATCTTCGAGTCGGCCCTCGACAAAGACAGGGACAGCTCTTCGCGTGTGCTGCTTGTGGCGCCGGAGACCATCACTTCCGATGTGGTGCTCAATCATCTGGAATCGTCTCCGACTGTGCGGACGTTCCGTGGCATGCTGGACAGGCATCCGCGTGCAGAGCTGCTTTTCGGGGCCAGCAGCTACAGGACTTACCCTGCCGGGCAGAAGCCTTCAGTCCTGGCGCGCAAGTACGGTGACGGCTGGGTGACCTCGCACAACAGCGCCATCGTCCTTGATTCGGCCGGAAGGAGCGAGGTGTATCTCAAGAGCCGGCTGGTGGTCGGCACGGAACTGACCCCGTACCCTAAGATCTTCGTGCCGCTTGATGAGAAACTTTCGGACATTTTCGGAGTAGGTGGCCTGATGGGACGCTGCGAGGGTCAGAGCGAGGCTTCTGTCCTGCATTTCGACGGGATTCCGTTCGGCTGCGCCGTCTGCTATGAGTCGATATACGGTGAGTATTGCACGGAATATGTGCGCAAAGGTGCCAAGATGATGACTGTCATCACAAATGACGGCTGGTGGGGAGACACTCCCGGTTACAGGCAGCATCTGAGTTATTCGTGCCTGAGGGCCATCGAGCTGCGCCGTGATATCGCACGCAGCGCCAACACGGGCATCTCCTGCATCATCGACCAGAGGGGCGACATCCTTGAGCGCACCCCTTGGTGGGAGGAGGCCACCATCACTT
>CAKUYG010000046.1 GCA_934702165.1 uncultured Bacteroidales bacterium
GGGTTATACCGTCCATCACAGGCATTACCACATCGCTTACGATGATGTCCGGAGCCTTATCGAAGGCTGCATCCAGAGCTTCTTTTCCGTTGGAGCACTGGATGATATGGAAATCCCTGGATAGTTCCGAGGCGACGTAGCCACGCAGCTCATCATCGTCATCGACAAGCAGCAGACGGTACTTCGTGCGCGGTGACTCATGGGCGGATTCAGGGATCGTGATCGCCTCAGGCAGCACGGCAGCCGGAGACGGAGAGGTTGCCGGATCGGCCACAGTCTGTGACAGAGGCGAACATGCCACCTGGCTCTCAGGCACATGGCTCCTTCCGAGAGGGAGGGTCACTATGAAGCGGGCGCCCGGCGCATCCGGATTGTTCTCTGCATGGATCTCACCGGAATGCAGTTCCACAAGAGAGCGTGCCAGATCCAGGCCGACACCTGTTCCGCCCTTGTACACAGCCTGACCAGACGAAGACTGGTAGAAACGCTTGAAAATGTTTTCAAGCTCTCCTTCCGGTATCCCTATACCGTTGTCCATTACCGAAATGCGAGCATGTCTGGCGTCATCGGTCTTCTCAAGCAGTACTGTTACTTTCCCGTTTGCGGGGGTGAATTTGAAGGCGTTGGAAAGGAGGTTCACAAAGACCTTGTCCAAATTGGACGGATCAAACCACATGTCCAGGCTGTCAATCCCCGGATGCTCGAAAGAGAGCAGAATACCTTTCTGCGAGAACTGGCTTTCCATACCGTCCACTATGCCTCCGAGGAAAGAAACCATATCATTCTCGCTGAAAGAAAGCTTCATGCCCCCCTTGTCAATTTTTCGTACGTCAAGCAGTTGGTTGATAAGCTGGAGCATTTTCTCGACATTGCGGTACATCAGCCTGTAATTGCGCTGATGTTCCGGATCGCCATCGCTGCTCATAAGTTTGCGCAAAGGGTTGACCACCATGGAGAGCGGATTCTTTAGTTCGTGCGATATGTTGACGAAGAACTGAAGTTTCGACTCGTTGATACGGTCGGCCATAGCATACTCCTTGAGTTTCTGCTGAGCACGCCAGTGGTTGAGAAGCCAGACATAAACCCCGACACATAGGCCGACCAGCAGCAGGACATACATCACTTTGGCAAATCCGCTCGCCCAGAAAGATGGCCGTATGTCTATTGTAAGGGATATCGGATCCGACTCCAGAAAAGAATCCCGGCATTTCAGGCTGAAATCATGCTTTCCGGCCGGCAGACTGCTGAAAGACAGGCGGTTCGTGCCCGCCGGCAGAGTCACCCAACCATGGTCATCCATCTTGTACATGAATCGAAGACGGTCAGGATAATTGTGCTCCCTGGTGGAGAACAACAAGGTGAATGCGTTGTCTTTATAGGATAGATTAATCTTGTCAGCCTCCCAGATGGCCTTGTCCAGCACTTCCTTATCTCCAGACCTTGTGTCTGTAGTGACAGGGCTGTTGTGAAGGTACATGCCGGTGAGCCTTACGGTCCAGCGCTTGAGAGGGCTGACGATCTCACGAGGATAGAAACTTGTCAGCCCCCCGACTCCCCCGAACCACAGACGGAAGTCGCTGTCCTTCCAAGACGTGTTCTTGCTGAACTCATTTCCCTGGATCCCGTCTTCTGCAAGGAAATTGACTAAAACGCTATAATCAGGCCTCAAACGGCACAATCCGCTGCCGGTTCCGAGCCAGGTCATTCCGTCTTCATCCTGACGTACAGAATAGACAGTATCTGAAGGAAGACCTTCTTTTGTGGTGTAGTGCTCCGTCTGTCCGCTCTTTTTGAGGACAATAAGTCCGTTGTCACAGCCAAAGGCGATATTTCCGTCATTCTGCTCGTTTACAGTATGCACTATATTGCCTTCGGAAATCATTTTCAAAGAAACACCGTCAGAGAAATCGATTACGCAAGCCCCATCATATGTCCCGAGATACAGACGGCCGTCCGTAGCAAAAACAAGGCTGGTTATATATAGAGGAATGTCACGACAATATCTGGAAGCATCCGAAATCTCCCCGCTCCTGAGGTCATAGCACAGAAGGCCTGACCCCATGGTGGCGATCCACAACCTTTTCCCCTTGTCTTCCGCGAATGCGGAGACATGCCTTGTCGCACGCCGGCGCAGTCCGCCGATGTCAAGCCGGCGATATTTCCCGCTGCTCCTGTCTACCACGCCGCAGCCTTTGTTGAACGAAGAGACCCACAAATTGCCATCCGAGTCTTCGTACAGGCCGGTCACAGACACCGGGACGGAAGTCTCTGATTGGCCCGGGACGAAATGCTTCAGCCGGATACCGTCCGATGATATGCCGTAGAGTCCGTCATTGTCAGTACCGACCCATAGTATCCCGTCACCTGTGCGGCACAAAGACACCACTGCACAAGAACCTATTATGTCCCCGGTCTCTGACTGCGGCCCGTAGTATTTGAAATTGTTGCGTCTGAAAGGGATGAGATATACACCTTTCTGATAGACACCGACCCACAGGTTGCCGTTCTTGTCCCTCATTATGTCATGGACTTTCTTCCCGTCCAGTCCATAACGCCCGTCTGCAGTGACAAAGTCACAAAAACTGCCGTCCTCAGGATTGTAGACCTTTATGCCGGAACCGTCTGTTCCGACGAAAAGCCTATGCCTTGAGGACTGGGCGAGACACCGCGGCTCGAAAATGCTGTCACCATCGTAAGGCACGGCTATGAAATCATCCTGCCTGCTGTCGTACTTCATCAGCCCGCCGTTGATTGATGCCGCATACAAGATGCCTTCATCGCTCTCAAACAAGCTCATCACCGTGGCATCGCTGCCGGAAAGATAATC
Organism: uncultured Bacteroidales bacterium; assembly: GCA_934702165.1. Classification (GTDB taxonomy): domain Bacteria; phylum Bacteroidota; class Bacteroidia; order Bacteroidales; family UBA932; genus Cryptobacteroides. The sequence goes on from CAKUYG010000046.1 coordinate 2,828, forward strand.
ATGGACGCTGCCGTCACGGGCAATCCTCTGTATGCCGTGCTCGTGCTTTACTACCCATACGTCACTTTGCGAACTCTCGAAAATGATATCAGCGTAGTTAACCACCGTCGGCAAGGAGCTCGGAGTCAGAGAAAGTACTCCGTCATTCACGTTGATGACCGACAATACCGCGCCTGCAGCTATCAGTTCCCCGTCTGATTTTTCGATAATGCGGGAGACCTGTCCGGTACCTGTGCCGTTCTCATAACGGGCAAGCGGGGAGAAACTGTCAGAATCAGGGTGATAAAGTTGCACCCCAAGATGGCTTGCCACGAAAATCCGCCCCCTGCTGTCCTCAAATACCTGATTGACGTAATTGCTCGCCAGAGAGTTCTGATTGTCAGGATCGTGGAGATACTGGGTGAACTTGCTGCCGTCATAACGGTTCAAGCCGTCTTCGGTAGCTATCCAGACCATGGAGGAACTGTCTTCAAATATCTGTTTGACCATGCTGCTGGTCAGCCCGTCGTCAGTGGAGAATATCTTATAGTCCTTCGCACCGCACATTATGGATACGGCAAAAGCGAAGAGAGCTGATGCTATCTTTAGTTTCATTGTCAATAAACGTGGTTACAAGATGCTAATCTAAGAAGAAAAATGCTATATTGCCACGATTTGAATATGAATATGGAAAACAACATCAACGAAGTTCCGGTACTTCTGCTTACCGGTTACCTCGGGAGCGGCAAGACCACTCTCGTCAACCGCATCCTCTCAAACAGGAAAGGAATCAAGTTCGCCGTGATAGTAAACGACCTCGGAGAGGTCAACATAGACGCATCCCTGATAGAAAAGGGTGGAGTTGTAGGCAAAAAGGACGAGAGCCTTGTCGCCCTCCAGAACGGATGCATCTGCTGCACCCTGAAAATGGATCTTGTGGAACAGATCTGCCAGATCACTTCGACCGGCAAGTTCGACTACATAGTAATAGAGGCGAGCGGCATCTGCGAACCGGCGCCTATCGCACAGACCATCTGCTCCATACCAAACCTCACCCCGGAATATGTCCGCGGTGCCCTGCCAAGACTTGACTGCATCGTCACAGTGGTGGACGCTCTCAGGATGCAGACCGAGTTCAGCTGCGGAGACACTCTTCCGCTGCGCAATTTCGACGAGGACGATCTGGAAAGCCTTGTCATCCAACAGATAGAATTCTGCAATATTGTGATACTCAACAAGGTATCAGAAGTCAGCAGCGAAGATCTCGGGAGAGTCCGCAGCATCATCCACAAACTCCAGCCGAAAGCTGAAATCATAGAGAGCAACTTCTGCGATATAGATCTGGACAAGATTCTGAACACGAAAATGTTCAATTTCGACAGCGTGGCTACGTCCGCATCCTGGATATCCGAGATAGAAGGTGACCCTCACGAAGCTTTGCACGACGAAGAGGAAGGAGAGGCCGAAGAATACGGGATATCGACATTCGTTTATTTCCGCAGGGAACCGTTTGACATCAACCGCTTCGACGAATTCGTAGCCAAAAGGTGGCCGAAGTCTGTAATCAGGGCCAAAGGGGTATGCTACTTCACGGATGATACGGACAAGTGCTACCTCTTCGAGCAGGCCGGTGTGCAAAAATCCCTCAAGGACGCAGGCCTGTGGTACGCTACCATGGAGAAGGAAGAACTTGCCGAGATGATGCTGCGAGACCCTTCGCTCGCCAGAGACTGGGACCAGAAGTGGGGGGACAGGATGGAGAAGATCGTCTTCATCGGACAGCACCTTGACAAAGAAGCCATCACCAAGGAGCTTGACAGCTGCCTTGATGATGGCGTGACACTATAATATGTAGACAAGTTTCTAGTACTTGGCGTTCTCAGGCCCGAACTCTGTCCAACCGGCGGTCCAATCTTCCGTACCGAAAGCGCCGATGTAGTTCACCTTGTCAAACCAGCTGTCAGCGCCATCGAAAGATGCTGCCGACAGCAGGGCGCTGCCGGAGAGCGGCATGTAACCGTTGGCAGCCACGAGATCAGCCCAGGACTCAAGCGCCTTGTTGCCATTCTGCTTAAGGAAGAATGTGCTTGAGAAAGACTTTTTGGTCTTGTCGTAGATCGGCTTTGACTTCTCGTCGTAACCGGTCACGAGCACATCCTCATAAGACTTGTTGGCATCAGTACCGGTGACATCCATGCCGGCGAACCAGATGTTCTGAAGCTTGAGCTCACCTTTCTCGGCAGCGCCTTGGGTGTCACCCTTCTGGTTGTCGAGGATAAGGCCGATCGGGAATCCGAGAGCGAAAGAGGTGATGCAGTTGAGACGGGAGTTTCTTCTTATCTGCATGGCAGACTGGAACTTGCCGAGAGCTGAGCCGTTGTTCGGGTAGAGCTCGCCGCCATTGATATAGGAAGGATCGTTCTGGAAATTCGGATCAAGTTTCGGCCCGACAAAAGTCACATTGGAGAAAGTGGCTGTAGTGTAAGGCGATGTGGCTGAGCCGTCAGCGTTGTTGTCACTCTCGAAGCCGTTGCTCTGGGAGACGTCGGCGATGCGGGAATCCCTTACGGAAAGAGCATACTGAACCTTGCCTGAGAATCCGTTGTCGGTATCGAAGTCATCGTCCCAGCCTTTGTATGCTATGATGTACTTGGCATCCGGGCATCCTCCGAACCACTCGAAAGAATCATCGTTGGAATATGAAACCTGGATGTGGTCGAGTTTGGTGCCGCTGCCCACGGAGCCGAGAGTAAGACCGTTGATCTCCTTGTCGGTCTGGAAAGGATAGCCGGCGAACTCGATGCGGACATAGCTCAACACACCCGAGTTGTCACTGTTGGAGTCTCCGCCATGCTTTGAGCGCGGGCCGCCCTCGATCTGCATCTCGCCTTTGTTGTTGGCCGCCTTGCCGCAGAGGATGACTCCACCCCAGTCACCAGGCTTCCGGCTGCCTGCTTCAGCTTCGGAGGTGAAGACGATAGGGGCGCCCTGCTCGCCCTGGGCGATGAGTTTGCCGCCTCTCTCTACGATGAGGCTGGCCTTTGTGTCCTTGTCACCCTTGATTACAGTGCCCGGTTCTATTGTGAGCTGAGCCCCGTCTGCCACATACACCCAGCCTTTCAGAAGGTAAGTACCTTTCGCGAGAGTCTGTTTTCCGTAGAAGACGAACTCCTGATCTCCATTGCCGATCTCCTTTCCGTCCGGATCTTCTTTGCCGTCAGTGAAAAGGATGTGGTCGCAGGCCCTGAGACCTCCGTCGGTCTTCCAGACATATTCTTCAGTCTGAGGAGTTGCCGGTTTGTCTTTTTCGCAAGCCGCGAGTGCGGCCAGTGCGCCGAGGGTGCAGATGCACGCCCCAAAATTGATTTTTCTCATTTGTTTGATAATAAAAGGGAAATTCTATAAGGTATAAGTAATTTGCAGTCCTATGTTGCGTCCCGGGTTGTAGGCTCGGGTTATCTGTCCTATCTCACCCTCGAACTGCTTGTAGGTTATCCCCTCTCCAAGCAGGTTGCGGAAGTAGAGTTTGAGGTCGAAGTTCTCGCCTATCTTCTTGGAAAGCGTAAGGTCGAGGCTGTTTCGAGGCATCTCGTAGCTGTCCGGCACCCTCGCCTGATCCTCCCCTCCTATCGCCCCCTCGGTGCGGCCTACACCGATAATCCTCTTTCCGATCCTGTTGTAGAGCAGGGCTACGTCAAGACCGAGGTTCTTGCTCGAATAGAAGAGCCCGCCGTTGATCAAGTACGGGGACTGGCCCTGCATCGGGCGGTCTTCCTCTTTGGAGCCTTCCTCGAAATGCACCTTGCTGTGGATCAAGGCTCCGTTGAAAGAGAGCGAGAGGTTCTCAAGTCCGATGAAGGCGAGACTCTTGCGGATGTCCATCTCCAATCCCAGATTGTCGGCGCTCAAGGCGTTCATGTAGGAATATACAAGGTCAGTGCCCCCGGAGACGGTATAGGTCCACTCTATCGGAGAGTCGAAATGCTTGTAGAAAGCCGCTATGCTGACCGTCTCGCTGCTTGAAGGGTAGAGCTCGTATCTCAGGTCCACATTGTCTATGTAACAGTTGCGGAGGTCGGTGTTGCCCTGCACATCCGAGGCGAGATCGAAGTCGTAGTATACCGAGGAGGACACTTCGCGGAACTCCGGCCTGTTGATGCTCCGCCCGTATGAAAGCCTGAGATTCTGCTTCTCATCGATGCGGAATGTAGCCGTGGCTGACGGGAAAAGGCCACCGCCAGTGTAATGTCTGCTGCTCTCGGAGAGCTCGTGGTCGCGGGTGTTTGATATGAGTTCCATGTCATTGTACTCATAGCGCAAGCCGCCAAGAATCTCCAGTCGTCCAAGCGGCACGGAAGCGTTGATGTAGCCTGCCGCCAACCAGTTGGCTCCGCGATAATTGTTGCGCATGTGCGGCTCTTCGAGCAGGTGGAGCTTGTCTTCACCGAAATATTCCGGATTGCTCAGCAACTGCGGCACATCCATTTTCTGGAAACCGGCAGGCAGGGTGTTGTTGTACACGTTCCAGTTGTATATGAATACCCTGGTGTTGTATTTGCGCCCGCGGTATTCCCCGTACACGCCGCCCTTCACATAACCTTCCCGGTCTCCGATATGGAAGACCTGCTTGTCATTGACACTCAAGGATGTTATGCCCTCCCTGAGATCCGTCCATTCACGGGAGATGTCGTTGCCGGTGGTGAGAGCCATCACCCCGCTTTCCAAGGCGTCGTTGACCAGATAACGTCTGCGGTCCGGAACGATCCTGTCCGCATAGGAGAAGCCGGTGCACCAGTCAAGGGTGTTGTCTCCCATATAGTGAGTACCTGTAATCTGGCCGTTGTAGGTCGTACGGCTGCGGTAGAAGTATTCAGCGCTCTTCTCCTCATTGGCCTGCGCGCTGATGCCGTCACGGAAAGTGTAGCGGTGGTTGTCTATACGGTTGAATATGTTTTTGAACTGGAACTTGGCCACGCCCGAAGGGATGATCCAGGTCATGTTGAGCATGGCACCGAAACGGCTGTTGTCATTGTACTGGCTGTCAACCGAATGGCGCAGATAGTTGGAACGGTTGTTCTGGTGGTCATAGACTCCGAAGAGGTTGTTCTGCATAGGGTCTAGGGTGCGGAACTCCTGCGACCAGTTCGCAGCCGCGCTGAGGCCGACCTGATGTCCGCCAATATCCCAACGCCTTGATAGCGAGGCAGAGAGTTTGCGGTCGCTGATCGGGTTGATCTTTTTGACTGACCAGTCATTGTCAAGCCCGTTGGCCTTCAGGTCCACAGTCTTGTTTCCGAAGCCCCGAAGCGAAGCGCCTATACCGTCAGGAAGCGAGCCGAGATGACTGTTGTAGGAAATGAAATCATTGTAAGAACGGTCGTTGAAGTTGCCTCCTGCCGAGATGTTGAAAGAGTTGCGCTCCGGCACGTCCCGAGTCTGTATGAGGATGAATCCGCCTGAATAGTCCGCCGGATACTCGGCCGAGAGGACTTTCACGATGGTCAGGTTGTCTATCTGCGAACTCGGGATGAGGTCGAACGAGAAGGCCCTCGAATCGGCCTCGGAACTCGGGGCAGCGCCGCCATTGATCCACACGTTGTTGTATCTCTGGGAGAGGCCGCGCACCATGACGAACTTGTCATCGATTAGGCTGATGCCAGGCACGCGCCTTATCACCTCCCCGGCGTTGGAGTCCTGTGTACGTCCTATCTCCTGGGCGGAGACATTGCTTATTATAAGAGGTGTCTCACGGGTTATCCTCATAAGCGATGCCTGGGTGTTGCGGCGCTGTTCGGCAGTCACCGTAGTGGCTGAAAGCATCTGGTCATCGGATGACATCTCTACTGTCACGCCCTCCGAGGGGCTCTTCACATTCTCGAGAAGAGCATCTATGTATCCGAGATAACTCACTTTAAGACTGACCGTACCGGCGGGCACTCCCGTGAGGGAGAAAGTCCCGTCCAGATTGGTTATGGCTTTGGCGTTGCCGCCGACAACCTCCACGAACGCCCCGATGAGCGTCTCTCCGCTCTGCGCATCCTTGACGATGCCGCTTACTGTGCCTGTCTTCGGCTGGGCTGCCAGAATCTGTGCGAAAACCGCTAAAACCAGAACTGCAAATCCTCTCTTTGATCTTTTCATCGTATCTTTCACTACTGATTACGATGCAAAAGTAAAGAGAGGATGTTACGAGGATATTACCTCGTATTAAGTTTATGTTACAAGAGGGCTATTTGAGTTTGCGGTTCTTGTAGGACTCAATGCATGCCGGGATGATGCGCTTATACTCGGTGCTGGAGAAGAGCGGTGAAGTGATGATGAAATCCGCCGTGCTCCGGTTGGTCGCAAACGGTATATTATATAGGGAAGCCAGACGGACAAGCCCCATGACGTCATTCTGATGCCCCTGCATTATAAGATTGTCGCAGAAGAAGACAAGCATGTCTATCGCCCCCTCGGCAATCATCGCTCCGATCTCAAAGTCGCCGCCGAGAGGGCCGCTGAGTTTGCAGATCACGTCCAGCTGCGCGTCCTCATCCAAAGCTGCGGTGAGAGTCTCCCTGACAAGACGGCCGGTCGTCCCGGTACAATAGAGCCGGCAGTCCTTTAGAACCCTCGCGTTGAATTTAACCCAGCTCATAAGTTCCGCCTTGCGGGAATCGTGAGCGACCAATGCTATATTTTTGACCATAATATGTGATTTTGGGCGAAGATAAGCATTATTTACGAAAAAAGCCGCAACGCCTTGCGGCGCCGCGGCTCTGAAGTTTTGCTTCAAGTTATTTCACTTCGATAGACTTGTGCGCACCCTGTTCAGGGGTCTTGACAATCTTCGGAAGATTGATGTTCAGCACACCGTTCTCAACTTTAGCCTCGATATGCTCTTTGTCAACATCCTCAGGCAGAGAGAGAACCTGCTGATATTTGGTGTATGAGAATTCACGGCGCAGATAATGGCCATGCTTCTTCTCTCCATTGTTCTCAACCTTCTTCTCCATGTCGATGGAGAGGTTGCCCTCGTGATCGAGACTTACCTTGAAGTCATCCTTGGTAAGACCAGGAGCGGCAAGCTCAACGTCATAGGACTTCTCGTTCTCAAGAACATTGATCGCCGGTGCGGTGGCGTTCGCTTTCTCCATCCAGTTGGTGTTGAAGAAATCATTGAAGATGTCAGGCAACCAAGCCTGTTCGTTTCTTTTTGCTGGTAACATAATATCAATCTCCTATTTTTAAAATTTCTTTTTTGTTTTTCTCCGTCTCCCTTGCGGGCGACGTTTTATGTATCTTCAAGCCCCGTACCAATTGCATTTTATTACATTTTAGAGCCAAACAGACACAAATAAAGCCATTTTGTCGTATTTTAATGACAAATAGTCGCACGGCAGCACTATTGGGCCGCTCTTGACAAATTACGGGACAGAGAGTATCTTTGCCGGCATTATGAGAAAAAGGATCTTAAGCAAAACAATTTCATGCCTTGCAGCGGCAGCCGGACTGCTCGCCGCCGCAGGGTGCTCAAAGACAGATGACGGAAGCGTGCTCTATTGTATAGAAGTGCGCGACAACGGAAGCGAAGAGTTTTTCGGCAGCGCAGCCAGTGAGGTCAAGCCGGTCAGCCTGGAGATAGGCGATGAACTGGGAACTTTCGCCGACAAGTTTTCAGAAACGTGGACAGGAGATGCCGCGGAGAGGAGCGGCGCTCTCGAAAGATACGACAACGCGCTGTCTGCATTCAAACAGGTCGAGTCAGACGGCAAGGCCAAGATAAAAGCCCTTCCTTCCGGACTTCACGACAGCTTCTCTTACAAAAAGACCCTAGTATTGACAAGCACAGATGAGGCAGCCGGAGAGGAAATCCTTAAATCATACAGCATCACGCTCGCCTACCCGGCACGGTAGCTATTCTTCCACACCGGAATCGTAGAGGCGCGACACAAGCTTCAACTTGTCGATAATCTTTATATGCTGCGGGCAGTGCCTTTCGCACTGTCCGCATTCTATGCAGTCCCCGGCCCTGCCGCGCTTTTCTGTCAGGAGCTTATAGTATTTGGCCGTATTGTGCTTCTGGTAAGCTCCGAACTGCTTGATCGAATTGATCATGGCAAAATATTCGGGGATAGCTATCTTCTTCGGACATCCGGGAGAACAGTAATTGCAGCCGGTGCAAGGAATAGCTATGGAATTCTGGATGATCCCTGCGGCACGCTCTATCGTCTCCCGGTGCAGCTCATCGAAAGGAGTGAAATGCTGCATGTAGCCGGTATTGTCGAGAACCTGCTCCATACTGCTCATCCCGCTCAAAACCACCTTGACCGAAGGCAGGGATGCCGCAAAACGTATCGCCCATGACGCTGGTGATGACCCCGGCTCCACTGCCTCGAACATGTCGGCCACACTCTGCGGGACCCTGGCCAGAGAGCCGCCTTTGACCGGTTCCATGACAAAGACATTCCTCCCATACTTCTCACAGAGCCTGTAGCACTCCCCGGATTCCACGGACGGGGAATTCCAGTCTATGTAGTTGATCTGAAGCTGCACATACTCCAGTTCCGGATGATCACGCAGGATCTTCTCCAGAGTCCTGGAATCATCATGAAAAGAGAAGCCGATATGCCGCACAAGACCTTCATCCCGCTTCCGCCTGATAAAGTCCCACCCGCCTACACGGTCCATCAGAGCAGCATAGCTCTTGTTCATCGCATGAAGCAGATACCAGTCGAAATATCCGGCACCGCTGCGCTCCAGCTGCGTATTGAAAATCCTTTCCATGTCCTCCGGGCGATGAATTTCCCAGCAGGGCAGCTTGTCGGTGATCGTGAAACTCCCCCGCGGATGCCTGCGGACAACAATATCACGGAGAATCTCCTCGCTATGGCCGAGATGGTACTGCCAGGCCGTGTCAAAATACGTGAATCCCCTGTCAAGGAACACATCTACCATCCTTGAAGCAAGCTGCATGTCAACCGAACTCAAGTCGTTGCTGTCCTTGAGAGGCAGACGCATCATTCCGAAACCGAGTTTCTTCATCGCGCCATCCATATTTCCTGCCTGTATGCTGTCTTTTAGTACCGTCATCCTCACTTATGGTGAAAAACTCGGCAAAGATACGGATAATAGGCCGAGCAAGCAAATTTCGACATTTCGGCCTCTACGATATACAATTTGACGTCAAACGGGGTCCGAACATTGAAAATTGTTATTTTTGCACCACTTTTCCGTGCAACGTAATATCGGACGCCGACATCTACAATAGCGGAATACAAATAACAAATCATTATACGATGAAAAAGATTATCCTTACACTCGCTCTCGTTGCTGCAGCAGCAACCTCAGCCATGGCGCAGTTCAGCGTCGGAGCCGGCTACCTAAGCCAGAACAGCAAGTATTCTTACTCTTCAACATCTACCAACTCCACAGCAAACGGCTTTTATGCGGGAGCTGACGCCGACTACAACCTCGGGGCAGGGCTTTCAGTCGTTCCGGGAATCTACTACGGGTACCTCAGCAGCGACGCTTCTTACCTCGGAGTGGCAAACAGCTCTACCAAGAGTCACTACATCGCCGTACCTGTCAACTTCAAGTACAGCATCGCACCTGTAGAGATGCTCAAGGTCTTCGCCTACGCAGGTCCGCAGTTCGAACTCGGAGTCTCATCCAAGACCACAACTTCAGCACTCGGTGTCAGCACCTCCATCGACAACTATGGCGATGACGGCAGCCTCAACCGCTTCAACATCTCTCTCGGCCTCGGCCTCGGAGTTGACGTATCAGACATCGTCCGCATCAATGGCGGCTACAGCTGGGGGCTCCTCAACATGCTCAAGAACAGCGACAACGGATCCATCAAGACTTCATATTGGCACATCGGGGCAGCTTTCCTGTTCTAAGACGTCAATTAAAGTGGTTTAAAACCGGCCGGCTCAGTGCAGCTGACCGGTTTTTTTTCATTAATGTGGCCGGGATGTCATGCCGGTCCACTTGCCAGGATGACGCTCAGCTGCGCTTGGGCAGGATGACCCTGCTTCCAGTATAAACATATCCTCCTTTGTCGCTTGAGAAATAAAGGCGGAGATACTCGCTTCCAGTCAGCGAAGGATCTGCGCACCATCCATTGGAACCACCAATCCTGATATCGCTGAGCCAGCCGTAACGGCTGTCATAGAATGCCCTGCGGGCCAGAGTTTCATTCCACTTGTAGGC
>CAKUYG010000047.1 GCA_934702165.1 uncultured Bacteroidales bacterium
GGCAATACTTAAGATAGACGAGAAACAGAAGATGAAGGACGATATGGTGGCCAAGCTCGCCATGCTGCTCATAGATGACGGCAAGGCATCTTCCATGACCGAGGCGCTTGACATTGTGATAAATTCAGAGACTTATCAGCGGCTCATAGATGGCAAGACGGCTATATTAAAATGACCTGAGATTCGGGTGATAGAAAATATTTTATTATATTTGTGATTGCGCCTCCGGGTGCACCTGTCAAGAAAATTTGATTTAGTTAGGTATATGAAGAAGTTTATCATTCCGGCTGCCATCTTGTGCGCCTGCATCTGCGCGACTGCGCAGGTGAAGTCCCCGGTCGCTGACCTGGACTACACATTCACCACCGTCAAGGCCAATCCGATCACCTCTGTCAAGAACCAGGCTTCCAGCGGTACCTGCTGGGCCTATTCCACCATCGGTTTCTTCGAGTCCGAGGCGATCCGTCTGGGCAACATCAAAGACACGCTCAAGTATCCGGATTTCTCCGTATTCTTCGTGGTTTCCCATTCTTATATGGACAGGGCAGTGAAGTATGTCCGTCTCGACGGCAACCTCACTTTCGGCGCTGGCTCCGAGGCGGATGATGTGCTTCATGTGATTGAAGATTACGGTATCGTGCCGCTCGAGGCCATGACAGGCATGAACTACGGCACACCACTCCCGAAGCAGGCCGAGCTTGATGCTGTGCTTAAGGGCTATATCTCAGCTGTCGCCAAGAATCCGAACAGGACCCTCACAACCGCCTGGAGACCGGGATTCAAGGCTGTGCTTGACACATACCTCGGACCTTGGCCTGAGAAATTCACCGTGGACGGGAAGGAATACACCCCGGAAGAATACCGTGACGCGATGAAGATCGTCCCGGAGGACTATGTGACCCTGTCTTCGTTCACCCACCATCCTTTCTATACCTGGTTCCCTCTTGAAGTGTGCGACAACTGGCGTTGGGATGAGGTGTACAATGTCCCTATCGACGAATTCATGTCCATCCTCGATGATGCCATCATGAAAGGATACACCGTGGCTTGGGGAGCGGATGTCAGCCATGCCGGCTTCACCCGCAACGGTCTCGGTATCCTCGTTGACGTGAAAGCTACCGCTGCCGGATCTGACCAGGAGCACTGGGTCGGCAAGGAGGAGGGCAAGCCTGCCCCGGTTGCAATAGTTGAGAGCGTACCTACCCAGGAGTCCCGCCAGATAGAGTTCGAGAACAAGACCATCACCGATGACCATGGCATGCAGATCTTCGGTATCGCCAAGGATCAGGACGGAAAGAAGTACTACATGGTCAAGAATTCCTGGGGTGAGGCCGGCAAGTACAAGGGGATCTGGTACGTGACCGAGGCTTTTGTCAAGAACCAGAGCATGGACTACATGATCCACAAGTCAGCTCTTCCTAAGGATCTGAGGAAGAAACTGTCCAAATAATGGCTTTAAAGAAATACATTCCTGATTTCATCACCTCGATGAATGTCGTGTGCGGCATCATCGGGGTGGTGTTCGCGTTTAAGGGACGCTTTGAGCATGCCTTCTACCTGATGTTGGCGGCTGCCGTCTTCGATTTTCTTGACGGTTTTTTTGCGAGGCTGCTCGGGGCTTATTCGGATATGGGGAAGGAACTCGACTCGCTCTGTGATATTGTGAGTTTCGGGGTTCTTCCTTCGGTGATGCTCTACAGGCTCATGTGCACCCAGATGTTCGGGGAGTGCGTGTTCTGCTGGATCCCACTCATCCTTACTGTGTTCAGCGCCTTGCGGCTTGCCAAATTCAATGTTGACAAGCGGCAGTCGGATTCATTCCTCGGGCTTCCGGTCCCGGCTTCCGCTCTGCTCTGCGGTTCGCTTTGCTATTACATTTGCCATGACCCTGCCAGTTTCCTTTCTGACTGGGCGGCGGGCCCGTTTTTCCTCCCTGTCCTGTCTGTGGTCCTGAGCATCCTGATGGTGAGTGAGATTCCGATGTTCTCTCTGAAATTTCACAAGGATGATTCGAGGGTGCTGAAGGTCAAGAGGCTGACTTTTGCTGCGCTGGCACTTGTCTTTGCCGCTGTCTGCCTGCTATGCTCCCTTAACTGGTCAATGGCACTGGTGTTGACTCTTGCCTGCTATATACTCAAGAATATGATCTACGCGATTGTCAAGATATGAGACAACGTAAGGTTTTCCTTCTGCTTGCAGTTATGCTTCTCATGCTGCCTTCCTGCCGCCGCAAAGCGGTCGAGAACAGGCCAACGATTCCCTACGTGCGTTCGATTCTTGCCGACAGGACCAGCCGTGAGATGTCTGTACTCAAGAGCAGTCCTGCGCCGGTGGTGCAGGCGGACATAAGTTACATAGGGCCTTCCGTGGCGGCGGACCGTTTCGCGGAGCTTTTCAGCGCTTATGACCGCAGAGACAATGTAGACGGCTCATTCAAGCAGGACGGTCTTCCGGATTTTGCGGGGGAGACTCTCGACTGCATTTCTGACGACAGCCTTGCTGTCTCTTCCACCGACAGCTCATATATCTCTTTCCTCAGGGAGAGGGTAGTGCGCGATGCCCTGTGCGCACTTGACACGGCGCTTCACATAAGTCCTTATGATATTGAAGGGCTTGGCTCGAAGAACCGTTCGAAGCTGATAGTTCTCGGCACTCCGGCAGTTGCCCGCAATGGCGCTTTCGATGTCGACACACTTTTTCGCAGCACAGGCTGCGGGATACCGATGTTCTCTCCGATAGAGATTGCTTTTGACCGTGTTCTGAGCCGCGACGGGCGCAGGTTGATGAATGTGGGGGTCATATATGATCAGCGGATCTCATCGGACAGGGATTACCAGGATCTTTTCGCCAGGGCATGCAGAAAACATGGTCACAGCGGTTCTCTGTGTTTCACTTTGCCTTCCGGGGACCGGGACAGCTTGATTTTCCATCTTCTGGATGAATATGTGGACTCCGGGCACGGAGGAGTGCTTGATGCCGTGATAATAGACGACATGTATGTTGACCCGGATGAGGTGAAAAATGAACTTGCCCGCGTCGTGTCCGTGATGAACGAGAGTTCCATGACATACGGACGCCTCATTTCCAAGGACTTCGAGGTGGAGAGCAGCTTTGAGCTGACCGCAGAGGCCATGTATGATTATTTCCGCAGATACAATCTGTTTACACATAATATCGCTAAACCGCAGTTGCAGACGTATCGGCCTGTCCCCCGTCCGGAGGCTGATGATGCGTCTGTCATCCTGATACCAGGCTCTTATGTTCAAAATTAGTATTCTTCCCGAGGAGATCGAGAAACTGCCTACTGGTGCGTTTCCGGGTGAAATCCACATCATAGAGAAGACAGGCTTGGGCTACGCCAAGGCAATAGCTTATCTGATGTCCCAGAAAATCATAGGTTTCGATACCGAGACCCGTCCGGTCTTCGCCTCCAACATGCCTCATCATGACGTGGCTCTGCTTCAACTTTCCGGCCCTGACAAGGCTTTCCTGTTCCGTGTCAACAAGCTCGGCATGCGCAAGCTCATGTGCGCGGTGCTTTCGAACCCGGACATCATCAAGGTAGGGGCGGCTGTGCATGACGATGTGCGCGGACTTCAGCATTACCATAAATTCGAGGCCCGCAATTTTGTGGATCTCCAGAAGATAGCCTCAGAATGGGGCGTGCGTGACAAGAGCGTAAAGAAGATGTCCGCCATCATCCTTGGCTGCCGCATCTCGAAGACTCAGCAGCTGTCCAATTGGGAGGCTGACGAACTGTCCAAGTCCCAGCAGCTCTATGCTGCTACGGACGCATGGATCTGCCGCGAGATGTACCTAAAACTTCTCGCTTCGGAGAAGCATCCGCTCAGCCCGGAGGAACTGAATCCACCTGTACAAAACAAGCAGAAAGATGATCAAAGTAATTCTTAAACCGGGACGCGATTCGTCCCTGCGCCGCTTCCATCCGTGGGTGTTCAGCGGTGCTGTGGCAGATATAAAAGGAAAGCCGGAGGAAGGTGATGTCGTAGCAGTATACAGTGCTGACGGACAGTATCTTGCCGCAGGACATTATCAGGTGGGCTCCATTGCCGTGAGGATACTCTCCTTTGATGGGGATCCGCTTGATCCGCTCTTCTGGAAGGATGCCATATCCAAAGCTGTCGCGATGCGTCAGGCTGTGGGGCTGGATTGCTTCAACCCTGCAGGGACTGACTGTTTCCGTCTTGTCCACGGGGAAGGAGACGGGCTTCCGGGGCTTATCATCGACTGGTACGACGGCGTGTGCGTGCTTCAGGCGCATTCTGTCGGGATGTTCCGTGCCAAAGCAAGGATTTGCGAAGCTCTCAAAGATGTTTTGGGAGAATATCTAAAGGCTGTATATGACAAGAGTTCCGGCACAGCGCCTTTCAAGGCCGGGCTTGAACTCGTGGACGGATACCTTTACAGAAGGGATGATTTCAGCCAGGCGGAGATCTCGGTGTGCGAGAACGGCCGCCGCTTCCTCGTCAACTGGGAAGAGGGTCAGAAGACCGGATTCTTCCTCGATCAGCGTGACAACCGAGCCCTTGTGGGGAAGTATGCTGCCGGCAGGCGGGTGCTCAACCTTTTCTGCTATACGGGAGGCTTCAGTGTCTATGCGCTGACCGGCGGTGCGGAGTCCGTGGACTCAGTGGACTCATCGGCCAAGGCCATAGCCCTTGCTGACCGCAACCTTGCCCTCAATGCTCCGCAGGATGGGAAATGGAAAAACATCTGTGCCGATGCCATCGATTATCTCGGCACCTGCGAAGAGGGTAAATATGACCTTATGATAGTGGATCCGCCGGCATTCGCAAAGCATAGGGATGCTCTCAAAAACGCCCTGAGGGCTTATCAGCGTCTCAATGCCGCAGCGATAGCCAAGGTGGCTTCCGGGGGACTGGTCTTCACTTTCAGCTGCTCGCAGGTCGTGGACAAGATCACGTTTGCCAATACTGTCTTCTCCGCCGCCGCCCAGACCGGACGCCGCGTGAGGATCATCGACCGTTTCTGTCAGGGTGCCGACCATCCTGTCAGCATCTATCACCCGGAAGGGGAGTACCTCAAAGGCCTGCTGCTCTACGTCGAGTAGCAGGTCTCCGGATTTTTACCCGATAAGTTCCAGCAGTCTGTCGATGGCTTCTTTGTCCGGGATGTGCCGGAGGACAGGCTGGCCGTTGTGGTAGATGGAGACTTTACCGCCGCCTTCTCCGACATAGCCCCAGTCTGCGTCGGCCATCTCGCCGGGGCCGTTGACGATGCAGCCCATGACGGCGATGACCATGCCCTTGAGGTGGGCGGTGCGCCGTTTGACTTCTTCGAACGTGCCCTGGAGATCGTACATCGTGCGGCCGCAGCCCGGGCAGGCGATGTATTCCGGCTTGTAGAAGCGGCGCCGGGCGGCCTGCATTATCTCGTCCTTGAGATAGTCGGAGAGTCCGGCCGAATCCGGGATTTCATCGATTTCCCTCTTTAGAAGCTTCGGCCCCCACTTCGCGGCGGCGCGGAGCATATCATCACCCTCCGAGCACCCGGCGAGAAAACGCGCTACGGGCAGTTCGTTGACCGGCGGTTCCGTCAGGGATACTCTGATGGTGTCTCCTATGCCTTCCTGCAGCAGTGCCGCGATGCCGACGCAGGACTTTATGCGTCCGCTGTCCCCGTTGCCGGCTTCGGTGACCCCGAGGTGCAGCGGAAATACGGTGCCGTCTTCCTGCATCATCTTGGCCAGAATCCTGTAGGCCTGAGTCATCACGACGGTGTTGCTGGCTTTCAGCGAGACGACAACATTGTAGAAATCAGCGTCTTTGCACATCCGGAGCCATTCCATGGCGGCACGGGCCATGGCTTCCGGGGTATTGCCGTAGAGGTCTGTGATGTAGCGCCCGAGCGAGCCGTGGTTAAGGCCGACCCTTATGGCTGTGCCGTGCTCTTTGCATACTTCGAGCAGACGGGCGAACTCGCTGCGTGCCTTGTCGTGGTCGGGATGGAAGTTGCCCGGGTTGATCCTTACTTTCTCCACGATCTGTGCCGCGGCTATGGCTGTCTGGGAGGAGAAATGTATGTCCGCTACGAGAGGTGTCGTGCAGCCTCGGGAGCGCAGATTCTCCTTTATCTGCTTGAGATGAGGAATGTCCTGCATCCCTGGGACGGTTATGCGTACCATCTGCGCCCCGGCATCGGAAAGTTCCAGACACTGCGAGACGGTGGCGTCCACATCTGAAGTGTGGGTGTTGCACATGGTCTGCACCACAATCGGGGCATCCCCTCCGATGATGAGGTCTTTACCTATCCTGACCGGAATTGTCTTGAGTCTTTCCATAAACGATATTATAAGCTTCCTGTTTGATCTCTTTTCTTGTCTTGCCCCTGCGCCTTGAGAGCTGGAAATGCAGGCCGACGGTGGCCATTATGTCCAGAGGGTATGCGTAGTTGTTGTAGTACTTGCTTTTGTAGTCCGGCTCGTAGAGGTTGGACCACGACCAGCGCAGCAGACAGTTGAAGTGTATCTCTACCGGGTCGAATATCAGGGCGAAACCGCCTCCGCCCTGGAAACCGTAGTCGAAGCGGCGGTCGTAACTGCGGAACCTGTCCGTCCATTCCGGCTCCAGAGTTGGACCGGAGCGGGTGATGCTGCGTCTCCAGCCGCCGTAGACACCGGCGTTGGCCATGATCTTGGCCGGTTCGAAGTCGTAGTGGAACTGCATCATAGCCGGGAATTCGATCACCTGTATCGAGCAGCGTGTGGCCCCGTCGACATCGGCGGAGATCCCCGTCTCCTTGTCGGCTTTGAATGCATAACCTTCGTTGCCCATGGCCGCCCCGAGCACCAAGGCGAAGTATGGCATGCGGTCGAAGAGCTTGCTGAATTTGGTGTAGGTGACGGAGACATAGTTGGTGGAGAAGACGTACTCCGCGTTATGCTTGGTCGGGCTGAACCAGGTGTTGGCGAAGGTGACGCCGTAGTTGACCCCGATCAGGGAGTAGTCGTTTATCGGACGGAGCTTCTTCACGACGGACGTGCTGTCCTGGGCTTCAAGCCCGATCGGGGCAAGAAGCAACAGGGCGGAAAGGATCTTTAAAATCGTCTTCATTTGAATATCTCTGACAGATTAATCTTCTGTGTCACTTCTGACCCGGCCGGGATCTTTATGAATTTGCCCCCGTCAACCTCGTAGAACTTGACCTTCTCCGGCTGACGGTGCTCGAGTATAGAACCTGAGTCAACGATAGAGTTGCGGTTGCTGTCTTCTGTGATGCGGATGCAGTAGCCGCCCTCGGAAAGGTAAGGGAAGAGCAGGGTGGTGTCGGAGTCTATGATGTAGCTTCGCAGCACCTTGTCACGCTTCTCGTTGAGCAGATCCACGATGTATTTGCGGTCCACTCCGCTCATCTCGGCCTCAAGCGTGCTGAGCTTGTCGTCGTCCGGGAGGCTGCATTTGACCTCAAGACTGTCGGACCAGAATCCGTTGATGTCGCGGAATGCCCTGTGAGGCACTTTCATTATGTATTCGTAGCCCTGCATGAGTTTCTCCTTCGGTGTGAGGATGTATCGGCGCAGGTTGAGGCTGTCCCTCTCCACGCTGAAGTTCATCTTCTGCTCGGTCTGCCTCGGTGTGATGGCGGTGAACCTGATGGAGTCGAAGCTCTCGCGGATGATCGGGTAGCGGAATAGCACCTCGAATCCGTTCTGCTCCACAGTCTTCGGGTCGGCCGTGAGAGAAAACACGCATGTTGTGTCTTCCTGCTTTATGTTTTTGCGCGGCCGCTTGGAGTAGGTCTTCTTGTCGTTGGCAAGGGCCAGCTTTATCTGTTCCGTCGCAGGTGCAAGGACACCGAGGGAGTCGGTCTTGAGATAGGTGACTCCGATCTTCATGGTGTCAGGAGCGGCCCGGCGGCTGTTGATCCAGAGTTCCAGACTGTCCCGCATGATGTTGAACTGGCTGACTATCTGGCTCTGGCGGTACCCGTCGATCGTGATGGAATCGATCACCGCATCTGGGGCCATGAAAGTGATGTAGGCAGCCCTTTCGGCTGTGCGCTCCTTGTTGACGATGTATTGCTTGGACGGTCTCTCGCGGAAGAGGTTGAGTTCGTACTGGCTGCGGCGTGCGAGGCAGGCCACAGTGTCTTTCATGTCGTAGCGGAGGATCTCGCGGACTGTGTCGCTGGCGGTCAGGACCGGCCTTATCACCGAGTCAACGAATGCCACCGTCTCCGTCTCGGGGTTGAAGATATTGTCGTTGTCAGAGTCCTTGATGGCGTAGAGCCGGTAGAGGGTGTCCTTGATGAATGGGAGGGCGAAGAAGCCCCAGTCGTCGGTCTTCACCGCGGCGTAGGGCCTCACCTTGTAGACAGCCGAGTCCGACAAGTCAGTGTGCAGCAGGACGGTGGCACCCTTGACTGGAGCGAGCGTGTTGCAGTCCTGCACGGTGCCGGTGATCATCATCGAGTCGATCTTCTCCCCGGTGGAGAAGACGTAGGTATAGCCGGCGAACATGTTGCCCTCGTTGGCATCGGCTATGGCGTCGGTGAAGTTGATGGTGTAGGTGGTGTTCTCTTGGAGCGGCTCCTCGAAGCTGACTACCAAGTTCTTGCCTCTTAGCCTGGCTTTCGGCGGCTTCTGCTGGGGAGGTGAGAGGAAGATGTTGGCGGCCTGCTTGATAGTGACGAACTCGTTGAAGCAGAAGACGAATTTAGCACCGTTCACCGGTACACCCACGGCGCCCGGCAGTGGGCGGATGTCGATAATGTATGGGGGGATGGTGTCTTTGTCGCCGCCGCTCGGGGCCTGGGTGGTGTTGGCGCAGGAGTGCGTGAACATCATCGGTATGAATATGACCAGTACGGTCAGTATGAGTGGAAGGAATCTTTTCATCGTTGTCAAATGTCTGTCCTGACCACATCCTGGATGCCGTTGATCTTCTTGAGCCCTTCGACCATGTCCTCCAGGATCCTCTTGTCCTTGACCCGCAGCTCGATATTGCCTTCGAAGAGACCTCCGTCCGCAGTGAGCTGCAGTTTGCGGATATTGATGCCCATGGTCTTGGAGATGAAGCTTGAGATCTCGCTCAGAAGGCCTATCCTGTCCAGACCCTTGAGGGAAATCTTGATCGGGTATTCGTGCTGTTCGGCGGCGGTCCACTGGGGCATCACTATCCTGTTGCCGAAGCGGCTCGCCAGACGCTCCGCGACCTCGCATGATTTCTTGTGTACGACGACGGTGTTGTTGTCGGTGAGAAATCCCACTACAGGGTCCCCCGGTATCGGGTTGCAGCACTCGGCCATCTTGTACTTTATGTCGCTGTCGTTTCCTTTCAGGGTGAGTTTTTTCTTCTCCCCGGAAGTGAGGCTCTCCTCGTCTATTATGGATTTGAACTGCTCCGGCCCGAGCACCCCGAGCCCGACGCGGAAATACAGTTCCTCGGCATCCCGGATCTGGTTGAAGTCCATGAACCGCTTCAGCAGGGCATGGGTGTTTTTCAGCCCCATCTGGCGGATGCGCTCGTCGTAGATGTTCTTGCCCTCAGCGGCGATGTTGTCCCTGTCTCCCCGGAAATACTCTATCACTTTCGTCCTGGCATATCTGGTCTGGAGGAACTGGAGCCACTCCATCTTCGGGGTGGCGTTGGCTGCGGTGATGATCTCGACCTGGTCTCCTGACTTGAGGACCTGGGACAGGGGGACGAGCTTCATGTTGACCTTGGCGGCGATGGCCGAGTTGCCTATGTGACTGTGTATCATATAGGCGAAATCGAGGGCCGTGGCCCCGTTGAGGATTGACTTCTGCTCGCCCTTGGGGGTGAAGACCACGATCTCCGAGCTCACCAGATCCTTGTGGATGATGTCCAGCAGCTCCAGGGCACTGACGTCGTTGCTCAGGAGGATGTCATGCACCTGGGCCAGCCACTTGTCCATCTCGGAATCGTTCTCCGTGATGTAGCCGTCTTTTTTGTAGGCCCAGTGGGCGGCGATGCCCTTCTCTGCTATGTCGTCCATCCTGCGGGAGCGGATCTGGACTTCCACCCACACTCCGGCGTGGCTCATCAGAGTGCAGTGCAGGGCCTCGTAGCCGTTGTTTTTGGGCTGGGCTATCCAGTCCCGGCGGCGGCTTACGTTCTCCCTGTAAAGGCTTGTGATCGTGGAGAATATGAGGTAGGCCTGGTCCCTTTCGTTCTGCGGCCCGTCAAGCTTCGGGGTGAAGACTATGCGCACGGCGTAGAGGTCGAAGATCTGCTCGAAAGGGACGTGCTTGTTGTGCATCTTGTACCATATCGAGTATGGGGTCTTTATCCTCTTGCGTATGGTGAAGCTGTATCCTGCGGCCTTCAGGGCCTTGTCAATTGGTTCGATGAACTCGTCTATGTCCTTTTCCCTCTCGGCTATGTTGCGGTTGATCTTCTCTGTGATCTCCTTGTATTCCTCCGGCTCCTTGTATTTGAGCCAGATGTTCTCCATCTCGGACTTGACCCCATAGAGCCCGAGCCTGTGGGCGAGGGGGATGAATATGAACATGGTCTCGGAGAGTATCTTGTCCCTCTTGTGCTCCGGCATGTACTCGATGGTGCGGCAGTTGTGCAGGCGGTCGGCAAGCTTTATGAGCACCACGCGCACATCGTCGTTGAGGGTGAGCAGGATGCGCTTGAAGTTCTCTGCCTGGAGGCTCTCCGTGCTCATGGTCACACCCTTGCGGTCCTCGTTGTCGAGCACGGTCTTGATCTTGGTGAGACCGTCCACCAGGGAGGCTATCTTGTCCCCGAACAGGCTCCGTATATCCTCTACCGTGTAGCCTGTGTCCTCCACCACATCATGGAGCAGCGCCGCGCAGATGGACTTGCAGCCCAGACCGATGTCGGATACGACGATCTTCGCCACCTCGATTGGATGTATGATGTACGGCTCTCCCGAGCGTCTGCGGACGTTCTTGTGGGCCTGGTTGGCGAATTCAAACGCCTTCTGCACGGTCTGGACCTGCTCTTCGTTGCGCAGCCTCGGGCGCGCCACATCCATCAGGGATGCGTACTCCTTGTCTATCAGGCGATAGTCGTCCTTTGTGAATTCTGAAAAACTCATTATCTGTTCTCGCTGTCCCATTCCGGGACTTTATACTTGTCAACATTCTGGAACCCGTATGTGAGTTCCGCACCGTATATTATGATCTGCCAGCTGTAGTTGAGCCAGATGAGAAATAGCGGGATGGCCGCGATCACCCCGTATGCGCTGCTGAGCTTGCCGATGAACATCTGTGTCTCCAGATACAGGTACTGGAAAACCACGAACACAAGGGCCGTGAGCGCGGCTGAGCGCAGGCCGTAGCGGTACCGGACCTTTGTGGCCGGGATGAAGGTGAACATGGCTGAGAACGTGAACATCGAGATGGTGTAGAAGCCCATGTAACCCAGCAGCTTCGGCAGAAACCTCAAATCCGAGAGATCCAGCCCGAAAAGGTTGGTGACGTTGGCGTAGAACGCGATCCCGGCACTGAAGACGAACACCAGCAGGGGAGACAAGGCCAGTACGATTATATAGAAGCCGAACCTCTTGTACAGCTTGCGCGGAATCTTCTGGATGCCCCAGACATTGTTGAACACCGTCTCGACCTGGAACATCATCCATATTATGGCCCAGAGGAAAATCAGGAACGACACCAGACCCGGGCCGCCGCCTTTGGCGGTGTCAAGCAGGCCGTTGGCCTTTTCCATCATGGTGCTCACAAACTCCGGGTTGGCCGGAAAAATCTTGTACAGCCCCTCGGCAATCTTGTCCGAGAGCCCGAGGCCGCCTGTGAGGGCAAAAAGCAGTGCCACGAACGGTACCAGGGCCATCATCACGAAGTAGCTCAGCGCGATGCACTGGTAGCCCATCTTGTTTTGGGAGAATGTGTTGACGGTGATCAGCACCAGCTTCAGGAGGTGCACGAGCGCGGCATAGGCCTTAGAGCACCCGGAGGTGTCCAGAGACCATATCCTGTCCGTGAAGAGGACCGTTATCTTCTCCGAAATCTTCATCAGAATAGGCTTGCCTGGACCGGAGTCCCGTTTTCTTGGACGGATTCATCACCCGGAAGCAGTGCGTAGAAGTCTTCCTCGGATTTGACCGGTATGCCCAGTTCGGCGCATTTTTTCATCTTCTCCGGGCCCGGCTTGGAGCCTGCGAGAAGGAAGGAGGTCTTCCCGCTTACGGAGGATGAGGCTTTGCCTCCGTTTTCTGCTATTATTTCCTTGATCCTGTCGCGGCTGACGCTGAAGTTGCCGGACACGACTATGGTCATCCCTTTGAGGACGTCGGATTTTGCCTGCTGTGAGCTGCCCATGGAGAATTGGAGTCCCGCCTGGCGGAGTTTCGACACTTCTTCGAGCTGGGCGGAGTTGTGGAAATATTCATACACGCTGCCGGCGATCACATCCCCCACGTCCTCCACCTCGCGCAGTTCATCCCGGCTCGCTGCAATGATCTTGTCAATGTCGCCGAAGTGCCGCGCAAGGCTCTTCGCCGTGGTCTGCCCGACATAGCGTATGCCCAGGGCGAAGAGCACCCTGTCGAACGGGACAGACTTCGAGGCGGCGATGCTGTCAATGAAATTCCTCGCCGACTTCTCTTTCCAGCCTTCAAGGCCGAGCAGGTGAAGCATGTTGAGCTTGTAAAAATCCGAAGGCCTCGTGACCAGCCGGCAGGAGTAGAGCTGGTCTATGGTCGAATCTCCGGCCAATATGTCCATGGCTTTGCGTGACACGAAGTGCAGCAGCCTGCCCTTTATCTGCATAGGGCAGCCATCGCTGTTGGGGCAGAACCACTTGGCCCCGTCCTCATCC
>CAKUYG010000048.1 GCA_934702165.1 uncultured Bacteroidales bacterium
CTTTGTCGGCTGTGCTGTATGGGATGTTGCCTTCCTTAAACTGTTCGAGGTTGGCTCTAAGGCTGGAACTCAGGTTGTTGTAGCCGAGTCCCAGATATATCACCACATCCCTGTACTCTCTTGTGGCGTTGGGGTCCTGCCGTTCGCATGCGAGCATGCTCAGAGCGGCCAGGGCCACGGCCATGATTTTTTTGAATCCTGTTCTTATCATCCGGACAAAGTTAATCAATATTCTTATTTTCTTGGATGGTGCTGCAGCACGGCGGCCTGCCATGTCTTGGAGTCGATGTGGGTGTAGATCTCCGTGGTGAGGATGGACTCGTGTCCAAGCATCTCCTGGACCGCCCTGAGGTCGGCTCCGTTTTCGACAAGGTGTGTGGCGAATGAGTGCCGGAAAGTGTGCGGCGAGATGGTCTTTGTGATCCCGGCGAGCAAGGCCTGCTTACGTACCATATTGAATATCGTGATCCGGCTCATCCTGCCTCCGAAGCGGTTGAGGAAGACGATGTCCCCGTCTTTCGGCGAGCTGGCCTGCGGTCTGGTGGAGAGGTGGTTGAGCAGGGCGTCCCTGGCCATTTCACCCATGGGGACGAGCCTCTGCTTGTCGCCCTTTCCGATCACGCGCAGAAAGCCGTCTTCAATGAAGATGTCCTGAAGTCTCAGGCTGCAAGCCTCAGACACGCGCAGTCCGCAGCCGTATAGTATCTCCAGGATCGCCCTGTCGCGGAGCCCTCCGGGGGCCGAGAGATCCACCGACTTCATTATCGCATCGATTTCGTCTACGGAAAGCACGTCCGGCAGGTGGCGTCCTGTCTTTGGAGAGTCTATGCCGTCGCAGGGGTTGTCCGTTCTGTCGCCCTCAAGTATCAGCCAGTCGAAAAATGAACGCAGGGCGCTCATGAGCCTGGCCTGTGAACGGGCGGAGAGTGAGGCGCTCATAGATGAAAGATAGTTCACGATGGCTTCAGTCCCTGTTTTTGTCGGGTTCTCCGCGCTTTTTTCCAGAAATGCCTTTACATCCCGGCAGTAAGCGCTTACGGTGTTGGGGGACATCCCCCGCTCCACTTTCAGGTAGTACCGGTAGTCTTTGAGTATCTTTTCCGTGTTCTTGTCCACGGTGCAAAATTACATAAAATTGTTTACTGCGGAGGGGCGATCAGGCAGAGGGCCAGCTTGGCTGCCTGCTCCGGCGAGAGAACCCCGGCGCGTCCAAGAGCTTCCACTCTGAGACTGTCCATCGGGCTGTTCTCTCGGAACCGGACTATCCCGCGGGCTTCTGCCGGACCTCCTATATATGGATGGCGCTGGAGGCTGTCTGCGGGCAGTGACCATAAAGGATATGGACGCGGGGGAGAGCAGCATACGATGTCCTTGAGTTTCTCGTACCGTTCTTCCCCGAAGTTATAGATGTCCAGCAGCTGCTCCGGGCGGGAATAGCCGCAGAGCCTCCGTCTCTGCTCCACCATCTTGGCCGCGAAATACGGTCCGATCCCTGGCAGGGCGTCGAAGGCGGCGGAATCGGCTCTGTTGATGTCGGTGAGCGGGATGTCGATGTAACTTTCGAGCCTCCTGTAGATTTCGTCCGAGACGACGAAAGACTTCGCGAAGTCCTCTTTTCGCCTGAATCTGCCGCCTTTCTTCCTGTAGTTGTCTATTGCCGCAGCCTGCTTCTCGCTGAATCCCAATCTTACCATATCATCAACAGTGGCGGTGTTGGGGTTGAACCTGAAGTTCTCCGCTTTCCGGCTCTGCCTTCTGACCCTGTCGGCTATTGGACTGTGGGTGGCGTTTCTGCGGATGGTGTCAGTGTTCTTGTCAGCGGCTTGCAGGTTCTCGGTCCCGGCTTCCCGATTTGTAGATTGTTCGCTTGCGGGCATTGAGGGAGGCGAGACCGGCACCGTGGTGATGTAAACCGTGTCCGGGCGGTCGCGCAGGGATTCTATCCGCAGGATGGCCGTCCTGTGGACAAATACAGCTGTCTGATAACCTATTATGAGGAATGTAAGGGCGATGACGCCTATCTTGAAAGTGGCCCCGCTAGGCTTCTTGTCCGGACTCTTCTTCTCCATCCCCACTCTTCTCTGTCCTGTATTTGTTGCGGTGCTCGCGGTGCTCTTCCTGCGGAAGGCCCGCCACGCATATCACTATCTCGCCTTTCGGCTCCTGACTGCGGAAATGCTCCGCCACTTCTTCAAGACTGCCCCTGACATGCTCTTCATGCAGTTTGGAGATCTCCCTGGAGACGCAGCATCTGCGGTCTTCCCCGAAGACTCCGGCGAACTGCTCGAGAGTTTTCAGCAGGCGTCGCGGTGATTCGTAGAATATCATAGTTCTCGTTTCGTTTTTGAGGTTGTCAAGTCTTGTGCTGCGGCCTTTTTTCTGCGGCAGGAAGCCTTCAAAGCAGAAGCGGTCACTTGGGAGTCCGGATGAGACCAATGCCGGTATGCAGGCTGTGGCTCCAGGAAGTGTGATCACCTCAATGCCTTCCTCTGCGCAGCTGCGCGAAAGCAGGAATCCCGGATCCGATATGCCGGGGGTACCGGCATCACTTATCAGGGCGACATTTTCCCCGGCCAGTATCCTGTCCCGGATCATTTCAGAAGTCCGGTGCTCGTTGAATTTGTGGTGGGAGAGCAGTTTTCCGCGGATCTCATAATGGGAGAGCAGTACGGAACTTGTACGGGTGTCCTCCGCCAGAATCAAGTCCGCCTCTTTCAGCACTCGTATCGCCCTGAATGTCATGTCTTCCAGATTGCCCACCGGAGTCGGCACTATGTAAAGTCTCCCTTTCACTGCATCAATGCCGGGCAAAATTGTTATCTTTGTCGCCCTGACTGCAAATCTAAGCAATGTTTTCTGAAAATCACAAAAAATCGGGCTGCATAGAGGTCGTCTGTGGCTCCATGTTCTCCGGCAAGACGGAGGAGCTCATCCGGCGTCTGCGCCGCGCCCAGTTCGCCAACCAGAAGATAGCCATATTCAAGCCGGCTATAGACAGGCGTTACTCTGATGTCGAGGTGGTCTCGCATGATTCCCACAAGATAAGCTCGGCCCCCATAAGCAGGGCATCCGAGATGCTTTCCGTGGCGGACGACGTGCAGGTGGTCGGGGTGGATGAGGCCCAGTTCTTCGATGAGAGTCTTGTGGATGTTTGTCAGGAGCTTGCCGACAGGGGGATAAGGGTCATAGTGGCCGGTTTGGACACCGACTACATGGGAGTTCCGTTCGGGCCTATCCCAAAGCTGATGGCAGTGGCTGAAGATGTGCAGAAAGTACATGCGATCTGTGTCAGGTGCGGCAATCTGGCCAACCACTCACATCGTCTCAGCAAGAGCAGGGATCTTGTGCTTCTCGGGGAGAAGGATGTCTATGAGCCCCTGTGCCGCAAGTGCTTCAATGAAGCCATGGCCGAAGAGGCTCAGTAGGGGTGGGGCCGTCCACGTGCATATTCGCGCGGAACTGCCGTGTCAGCCGTATAGACAAGCCGGCTGCGGGAGCATTTCTCGATGCCAACCACCGTCTTGGAGACACGGGCAGCCGTTATCGTTACGGGCTTTTTGTGGAGCGCTGCACAGGCAGCGGTGAGGCCGAGTTTCCCGAGGGTACATTGGTAGCCGTGGCCACGTTTTCGAATGCCCGCCGTTGGGTAAAGGATGGAGTGAAGATAAGTTCTTATGAATGGGTGCGTTATGCTTCTCTCAAGGAAATCCGTGTCATTGGAGGGATGAGCAAGCTGCTCAATGCTTTCATGGAAGATGTCAAGCCTGATGATATCATGAGCTATGCTGACGCAGAGCAGCAGGACGGGGGAGAAGTCTACAGACGCCTTGGTTTTGTCGAAGAAGGCATTGTGGAGGGAAATGGCTACCGCAACATCAAATTCCGTCTTCGTCCTGTCCGGAAGTGAGCCGTTCGGCTATCGGGCGCACTTCATCATAGCCATACCCTCGCGAGAGGGCGTAGCGCAGCAACTTAAGTCTGGCTTGCGGATCGCCTTGAAGCGAACGCCATTTGTTCTCCATCAGCCGGACGAGCCGGGAATCCGCCTTTTCCTTGTCGATTTCCGACAGGGCGGCATCAATGGTCTCAGATGCTACGCCTTTGGCACTCAAAGCCCGGCGTATCTTGATCTGTCCCCAGCCGCCAAGAGCTGATTTTTCCGAGGCGAAGGCCGAGGCGTATCGCAGTTCATCGACAAACCTGTCTTTCGCCAGCATGGACACTATTTCTTCTGCCGCATCCTTGTCCCCGTCAAGTCTCTCCGTGGCTTTCTTCCTTATGTCCGCAAGGCAATACTCTCTCCGGGCGCACATGGCCTGAAGGCGGTTCAGCACTTTTTTCCCTTTTTCGTCCATGCCGTCAGAAGTCGAATCCGATCGAAGCGTAGGCTCCCCAGCCGAATGCCTTTGACCAGTGGGCGTTGATCTTGATCGGGCCGCCGATGAAGTTGTATGCCGCCTCAAGTCCGACAGCTACGCAGTCCGGATTATATTCGGTGATGAATCCGGAGAAGTTGTCGTTGCTTTCTTCGATGCCGGCCATCGCAGAGAGGTATAGTTTCTTGTATGGGTTGAACCTGCACTCCAGCACAGCGGTTGCGATGTGGTCAGCCGCGAACGCCACATTGTTTACAGCGAAGAACGGAACCTGGAATTCAGTGAAGCGACCTTTTATGAAGCCTCCGAATATGTTGCTGTGCATCAATGACATCTGTGCATCTATATTGTTGCTGTCAACCGCTCCGCTGTTGATGATGCTCCGCGCGTGCAGGTCGGTGATCAGCGCCACTTTGTCTCCGAGCGGAAATACTTTCTTGTAGTCTGCACCTATCGTGAGGATAGGGGTGAAGTCCTTCTCCCCAAACCGGAGAAAGTCGTAGTTGACTGCAAGCGCGAGACTCGCACCTGAGGACGGGTAATAATAGTCGTCGAAAGAGTACCAGTTGCCTTTTGCGAATGCTCCCATGAAATCGCCTTTCAAGGCGCTCTTGCCCAGATAGGAATCAATCATGCTGCCGATCACGGTGTTCTCGTTGAAAGAGTAGAAATCGTTTTTCAGACCGACTTTGAAGTTGGCCTTGGTCCACCTGACATCCGTCAGGTAGAACTGCTCCTTGTGTCCCCAGAACGATGCGTCCATCTCCATGGCGTCTGCACCCTCGGAGATGCTGCCCTTGTATCTGAATACCGATGCCTCGAGGTTGAGGGTAGGCATGCCCGCCTGATTGTAGGCGAAGTGTCCGGTGGCCTTGAGGTTCTGGCCTATCTTTGCGTTGAAGTTGAAACGCGGTCCGGTCAGGCGGTTGGTGTTCAGTCCTATGTTCATCAGCATTGATACCCATTCGATTGTGTCCATCCTGATTCCCAGACCTATGCTGTTGGTAGGGGACGTGGTGCATTCGAACACGAGATTGTACGGCTCTTCGCTGCCGAGCAGTGAATACTTGACGGATGAGAATGCCCCGGTTGCCTGAAGCTTGCACATGGCATCATCGATCTTGGCTTTGTCCAGACTGTCTCCCGGCATTATGCCGACCAGCCCGGAGAGCAGGCGCTCTTCGTGTCCGCTCACGCCTGTAAATCTCACTTCATCCACCTTGACAGGGGTCATGGCTAGGTTGACGGCTTTCCGGCCTGTTTTTTCTTTGGCTTTTCCGACTTCGTCCCTCAATCTGAGCAGCTCGTCTTTCTTTCCGACAGCGGCCCTGTAACCTCTCGCCATCATCGTGTCCACTGCCGTCCTGTTGAAACTCAGCATGTTGTATTCAGATATGGCCGGTTTTATAAGTATGTCCGGGATTGGCACGTTCTTGTCAAAGGCGTCCTTGCCCAGCATGCTGATGAACTGGTTGACGATGTCTCCGAGATTGTTGATCTGGTCGTATCCGGGTTTGAGATCTGAGAGTTCCACACCTATTATATAGTCTGCGCCCATGGCCCTTGCGATGTCGGCAGGGAAATTGTTGCGTGTGCCCCCGTCCACCAGGATCATGCCGTCAGTACGTACGGGAGCGAACAGGCCAGGGATTGACATGGTGGAGCGCATGGCGGTCTTGAGTGACCCCGAACCCCAGTTCTTGGCCTTGTTGGATACGACATCTGTGGCTACGCAGACGAACGGGGTGGGCAGGTCCCGGAATGCGATGCTGTCCTGGTAGCCTACCGTCAGGCTCGAGAGGAGATTGTTGACATTGAAGCCGTCGGCGTAGCCTGACGGCAGAGAGCTTATCAGCGACTGCCGCTCATCGATCATCCTGTCGGTCTCGCGGCTGCGGGTGTGTTTCTCGTCCAACACCTCGGAGGCGTTGTGGAAAGGTACTGTCACCACATATTTGGCATTGTACATCTTGGTGGCGTACGGGACGTATTTCTGCGGTATCGCATCGGAGAGCATGACGCCCCAGTCCTGCGAGGTGAAGAGTTCGGTGAACTCCTCCGTCCGGTATCCTATCGAATAGAGTCCGCCGATGAGTCCGCCGATGCTTGTGCCGAGCACCATGTCCACCGGCATGCCGATCTCTTCCAGATAGCGTATCACCCCTACTTCGGCAGCGCCCTTGGCGCCTCCGCCGGAGAGGAGCAGTGCAACCGTCGGCCTGTGCTCATGCGAGCGGATGTAATTCATTTTGCTTCGTATCTGTTTGATGAATACGGAGTCGCGTGAAGGGTCGGCGCTGTCCACCGACAGTCCGTTGGGATATTGCTGCGCGGCTGCCCCGAGGCAGAAAATCATGGTCAGTGCCGCTGAGAGTGCTGACCTGCGAGCAGTCCGCAGGCTGCGAGGATGTCTTCCCCTCTCGATGCTCTTATTGTGCATAATATTCCGTTGTTGTTGAGTCTGTCCCTGAAGTCTTCCATCTTTTTCTCCGAAGTGGTCTCATACGGGAAATCAGGGATTTTGTGGAAGCGTATGAGATTGACGCGGCACTCCAGGCCGCGGAGCAGACGGATGAGGGCGTCGGCATGGCGCTTGTCGTCGTTGAAGCCGGAGAACATCGTGTACTCGAAACTCACCCGCCGCTGCCCGCTGAAGTCGTATCTTTTCAGGAGGTCGATCACATCGGTTATCGGCCATGCCTTCTCCGCAGGCATCATCTCGAGGCGTTCATCGTGGAATGGGTTGTGGAGACTGACGGCTATGTGGCAGCGTTCTTCTTCAAGATATCTTTTGAGATTTGGAATCACGCCCACTGTGCTTACTGTCACCCTCTTCGGACTCCAGGCGAAGCCCCACGGTGCTGTGAGAACCTTGATGGCCGCGCTCACCTCATCGTAGTTGTCCATCGGCTCGCCCATGCCCATGAATACTGCATTGGTGAGGTCGGCTGATTCGTCGATGCTCAGAAACTGGTTGAGGATGTCGGCGCGGGTCAGGTTGCCGTGGAAACCCTGGCGTCCGGTCATGCAGAAGCGGCATCCCATGCGGCATCCGGCCTGCGAACTCACGCATAGGGTTCTCCGTTCGTTGTCCGGTATCATGACGGCTTCTACCATGGACTCTTCTGCCCCGTCCGGTCTCGGACAGCAGACAGGAAAGAGGTATTTGGCCGTGCCGTCGGATGAGAGAGCCCTCCCGGCCGGAACTGAGATGCCGAGGTCGAACCTGGCAGCAAGGCTCTCTCGTGCAGACTTGGAAATGTTGACCATCCTGTCCCAGGACTGCACTTTTTTGACATAGAGCCAATCAGCGAGCTGCTTCCCCACGAACGGCTTCAGGCCGCAGGCTGTGGCCGCTTCCTGAAGTTCTTCGAGGCTTTTCCCCAAGAGTTTTTCTTTCATCCGACACTGCTTTATTTTAAGTCTTACAAAATTAGAAACTGTTTTGATATTCTCCAAACTGTTCCTATCTTTGTCTTGATTTGGCGCGTTGCGCCACGAACTATAGAAAAACTTATAATTAATTAAAAACAAAGACTTTATGGCTAAAGATGTTGAAGTACAGGGGCAGGATGTGAACGCTGCGAAACTCAAGGCGCTGCAGGCCACTATCGACAAGATTGAAAAAGATTACGGAAAGGGTACCATAATGACGTTGGGCGACCAGCCCAAATGGGATGTGCAGGTCATCCCCTCGGGGTCGATAGCGCTTGACCATGCGCTCGGTATCGGGGGATATCCGCGCGGGCGCATCGTGGAGATCTACGGGCCCGAGTCCAGCGGTAAGACGACTCTCGCTATTCACGCCATAGCAGAGGCACAGAAGGCCGGCGGCATAGCTGCCATGATAGATGCCGAGCATGCCTTTGACAGAAGTTATGCCCAGGCGCTCGGGGTCAACCTCGAGACTCTCCTCATCTCGCAGCCGGACAACGGGGAGCAGGCCCTTGAGATAGCCGACAACCTCATCCGGAGCGGTGCCATCGACATCATCGTCATCGACTCCGTGGCCGCCCTCACACCGAAGGCCGAGATCGAAGGGGAGATGGGCGACAACAAGGTCGGTCTCCAGGCGAGGCTTATGAGCCAGGCGCTCCGCAAACTCACGGCCAATATTGCGAAGACCAACACCTGCTGCATATTCATCAACCAACTGCGTGAGAAGATAGGTGTGATGTTTGGCAATCCTGAGACCACCACCGGAGGCAATGCCCTCAAGTTCTATGCATCAGTGCGTCTGGATGTGCGCCGAACCACCCAGCTCAAAGACGGAGACGAGGCCCTAGGCAACCGTACTAAGGTCAAGGTGGTCAAGAACAAGATGGCACCGCCTTTCAAGAAGGCCGAGTTCGACATCGTTTACGGCGAAGGCATCTCGCATATAGCCGAGATAGTCGATCTGGCCGTGTCTTTTGACATCATCCACAAAAGCGGCAGCTGGTTCAGTTATAACGACCAGAAGCTTGCCCAGGGCATGGCCGCCGTCAAGCAGCTGCTCAAGGACAATGAGGAGCTCTGCCAGGAGATCGAGGCCAGGGTACGCGAAAAACTCAACACGGTAAAAGACTGAAATGGGCAAGATCATACTTACAGGCGACCGTCCTACGGGCCGTCTCCACATAGGCCACTATGTCGGCTCTCTGCGCCGCAGGGTGGAACTCCAGAACAGCGGGCTCTACGACAAGATCTTCATCATGATCGCCGACGCTCAGGCCCTGACCGACAACGCCGACAATCCGGACAAGGTGCGTGACAACATCATAGAAGTCGCTTTGGACTACATGTCGGCCGGGCTTGATCCGGACAAGTCGACACTTTTCATACAGTCGCAGGTGAGCGAACTCACGGAGTTGACATTCTTCTACATGAACCTTGTCACTGTGCAGAGGCTCCAGCGCAATCCTACCGTCAAGCAGGAGATACAGCTGCGCGGCTTTTCCGACAGCGCTGACGGTTCGGACAACAAGGCCGGAACCCCGGTCGGATTTTTCTGCTATCCCATAAGCCAGGCTGCCGACATCACCGCCTTCAAGGCCGACACCGTGCCGGTGGGGGAGGATCAGGAGCCGATGATCGAGCAGACCAGGGAGATAGTTCGCAAGTTCAACTCCACCTACTCCCCGGTGCTTGTGGAGCCGGATATACTTCTTCCGGATCAGAGCGTGTGCCGCAGGCTTCCTGGTACCGACGGGCGGGCCAAGATGAGCAAGTCCCTGGGCAACTGCATCTACCTTGCTGATTCGGCGGAGACGGTATGGGCCAAGGTGAAGAGCATGTACACGGATCCGGGCCATCTTCAGGTAAGCGATCCCGGCAAGGTCGAAGGCAACACGGTATTCACTTATCTTGACGCTTTCTGCAAGCCGGAGCATTTCTCCATGTACGGGGACTGCTTCCACGGCAAGAAACAGAGTTTCGACTTCTCTTCGCTTGACGAGGTCAAAGCCCAATATAGGGCCGGTGGTCTCGGGGATATGATGATAAAGAATTTCCTCAATGCAGTGCTCAACGACACTCTTGCTCCAATCAGAGCCCGCCGGGCGGAGCTCGAAAAAGATATCCCTTATGTATATGAGGTGCTCCGCAAAGGGTCCGAAGTCGCTCGTGCCGCTGCGGCGCAGACGCTTTCCGAGGTCAAGCGTGCGATGAAGATCAATTACTTCGATCCGGATGTCCTCGCCTCCCTCACAAGGGAGCAGTCCGAACGTTACACAAAATAGCGAAAAGGTAACATAGCATTCCAGAGGCGGCCTGTCCGGTTTTCGGGCGGGCCGCCCTTGTGTGTCATTGTAACGCGCCCGTAGATTTATGTATCATTTGGGAATACACCGTAACCTGCCAAAAACTACTTTTGCAATGTCTGACCACAGGCACGAAAACAGTTATGTAAATCATAATTTTAACCAAAGATCAATTTTTTATGAATCTAAAAACATTAGCGACCACGCTCCTGTTTGGCTGTCTATCGCTGGCAGCGTATGCGCAGAGCGTAACGGTGAAAGGCGTCGTGAAGGACGAAAGCGGGCAGACCGTCATCGGTGCCGCTGTCCTCGAGAAAGGCGTGCAGCAGAATGGTGTCACGACCGGTGCTGACGGCACATTCTCAATCGATGTCAAGAGCAAGAACGCCACTCTTGTAGTCTCCTGCATAGGTTATGTGGAGAAAGAGGTGAAACTTGATGGAAAAAACCACCAGATCATTGTGCTGGAAGAGGATGCGCAGCTTCTGGAAGAGGCTGTCGCCATCGGCTACGGTACCCAGCGCCGCTCGGATGTGACAGGATCCATCGCCTCTGTGGGCGGGGATGTCCTGAGGGAAGTTCCTGCGACCAATATCAGCTATGCCCTCCAGAACAGGGTAGCGGGTGTCGAGATGACCCAGACTTCATCACAGCCGGGTGCGGCCATGCAGATCCGTATCCGCGGACAGCGCTCGCTTACCGCCTCCAATGATCCTCTCATAGTTCTGGACGGTATCCCTTTCATGGGAAGCATCTCCGACATCAATCCTAATGACATCAAGTCTATGGATATCCTCAAGGATGCGTCTTCCACTGCGATCTACGGTTCACGAGGCGCCAACGGTGTGATCCTCATCACTACAGACCGCGGACTTGAAGGTTCTCCTGCCAAGGTGAGCTACAACGGCTATGTGGGAGCTAAGACCGTGTTCGCACGTTATCCTATGATGCAGGGCGAGAAGTTCGTCCAGATGCGTGCCCTGGCCGGCAAGTTCTCAAACGGAGACGATGAGGCGGACAATGTCAATACCGACTGGCAGGACCTCTTCTACCGCACCGGCATGGTCAACAGCCACGATGTATCGGTGGCCGGCGGCACCCGCGGGGGCAACTACAGCTTCGGTGCGGGCTACTACCGCGATGAGTCCGTGGTGCCTACCCAGTACTATGACAGGTATTCCATCCACAGCAGCTTCGACCAGGGCGTGGGCAAGTATTTCCGCTTCGGCCTCGCCACCAACTCAAGCTACAGCATGAACCATGGCAACCAGATCGGACTCTACAACGTGCTGGCGGCTTCCCCTATAGCTGATCCTTTCAATGCTGACGGTTCGCTCAAGCGCACCATCAAGACTGCCAACGACGAGACATGGGTTATGACCCGCGACGTGGTCGAGGGCCTCAAGGACGAGTGGATCAACGAGACAGCATCTCTTGCAAGCTACAACAACTTCTATGGTGAGGTCCAGGCTCCTTGGGTGAAGGGACTCAAATACCGCATCAACATCGGCCTCAATTACCGCGGGTCCAAGACGGGAACCTATACCGGTGTGGGTGTCAACAACACCAACCCTAACACCGAATCCTCCGCATCCCTCATGCATCAGGAGACACTCAACTGGACAGTCGAGCACCTTCTCTCATATGACAGGACGTTCGCCGACAAGCACAAGGTGAGCGCGGTGGCCATGTATTCCGCTGAGCAGACCAAGTTCACCCAGTCACACATGTCAGCCCAGGACATCCCGTCCCCTGACTTCCAGTACTACAATCTCGGACATGCTCTCGGCACCAAGACCATCAACCCTTCTTACCAGGGATACTGGATGGCAGGACTCGTG
Organism: uncultured Bacteroidales bacterium; assembly: GCA_934702165.1. Taxonomy (GTDB): domain Bacteria; phylum Bacteroidota; class Bacteroidia; order Bacteroidales; family UBA932; genus Cryptobacteroides. The sequence continues at coordinate 11,959 of CAKUYG010000048.1, forward strand.
TCATGGATGGGCCGTGTGTCATACGCTTATGACAACAAGTACATGTTCATGGCTACCGTGCGTTCAGACGGCTCTTCACGCCTTGCCAAGGGGCACCAGTGGCACACATACCCTGCTGTTTCCCTCGGATGGAACATGAAGAGGGAGAGTTTCATGGAAGACATCCACTGGCTCGATGCCCTCAAGCTCCGCGCCGGTTACGGACAGACCTCCAACCAGGCTGTGAGCCCGTATTCCACCCTCGGCTCTCTCGCCACCAGGCCGTACAACTTCGGTGACACTTTCGCTACCGGATACTATGTGTCCACTCTTCCTAACGACCTCCTCGGCTGGGAGTACTCTTCCACCTGGAACTTCGGCGTGGACTTCGCCCTCTTCAACAACAGGCTCTCCGGTACCATTGAATATTACACACAGAAGACGAGCGATCTTCTTCTCAATGTCAGCCTTCCTGGTACCGCGGGCGTGGGCAGCTACACCGGCAACGTCGGCAACACCGAGAACAAGGGTATAGAACTCACCCTCAACGGCACCATAATCGACAATCTCGACGGCTGGACCTGGGATGCCGGGCTCAACCTCTATGCCAACCGCAACCGCATCGTCTCCCTCGCT
>CAKUYG010000049.1 GCA_934702165.1 uncultured Bacteroidales bacterium
GAGTAGGCAGCTGCCGCTTTTCGGAAGTCCCGTGGATGGTCATCAGACCTTCCACGGGACTTCTTCTTTTTATATCGAGTCATAAAAAAGACCGGTGTAAGTGCCGGTCTTTCTTATGGATTTTCAGATTTCTTCTTTTATATTGTACCTGTTCCTGTCCCCTGATGAACGGGCTATCATTTCACCGATGAACCCTGCCAGGAAGAGCATCACACCGAGAACTACGGCGAGCAGCGCAAGGTAGAAGAGCGGCTGATCAGTCACATCGCGGAATTTGACTCCTTGAGCCTGGTGGACCAGTTTGGCCGCTATTATCCATACTGTCATCACGAACCCGACAAAAAACATGAACAACCCGCTGTACCCGAAAAAATGCATCGGCTTTTTCCCGAACGTGCTGAGGAACCAGAGCGACTGGAGGTCGAGAAATCCGTTGATGAATCTTTCAACTCCGAATTTGCTTTTCCCATATTTGCGTTTCTCGTGATGTACTGGTTTCTCGCCTATTCTGGTAAAGCCTGCGTTCTTGGCAAGGTATGGAATGTATCTGTGCATTTCACCATAGACTTCAATGCTCTTCACCACCTCGTTGCGGTAGGCTTTGAGTCCACAGTTCATGTCATGCAGTTTTATTCCGGTGATGCGGCGTGCTGTTGCGTTGTAGAGTTTTGACGGGAGGTTCTTGGTAAGAGCATTATCTTTGCGGTGCTGTTTCCAACCCGACACGAGGTCGTACCCGTCTTCGCGTACCATCTTGTACATCTCCGGAATTTCGTCCGGAGAATCCTGCAGGTCTGCATCCATTGTGAACACCACGTCCCCCTGTGCTTTCTCGAATCCGCAGTACAGGGCCGCTGACTTGCCGTAGTTGCGTCTGAAGCGGATGCCGTGGATGTCCGGATTGGCTTTGGATAGTTCCTTTACTGTCTCCCAACTGCCGTCGGTACTGCCGTCATCCACGATTATTATTTCGTAAGTGTATCCGTGTGCTCCCATTACCCTGGCAATCCAGGCCGTGAGTTCAGGAAGACTCTCCCTTTCGTTGAATGAGGGTACTATTACAGATATGTCCATGTTGTCAGAACGGGTTCTTGGAGGGGATGTTCTTTGAGTAGATGGCGGAAAGGATCACGCCGAAAAGCCAACAGTAGATCAGGTTCCCGAAAAATGTGTATGTAGGCATCATGGGGAGCATGTTCTGCATTGCCTGAAGCGATGCGCTGCTGTTCATCATCGGATTGCCCTTTAAGATCTCGAAGGCCTCGTCATATATCCCCGGATTGATGAATGTCGTGTATGCAAGATAACAGCCGGAATAGACCAGGGCTGACAGCAGGGCTGTAATGCGTCCGAAGCGGAACGTGTCGGAGTTGTCCGCTTCCGGATTGGCTGCTGACCACCGCAGCATGAAAAAACGCAGCATGAACAGGCAGGCTGCGAATTTCACCATCCATAGAAGTGTGCTGACAACGCTGATTATTATTGCCGCCATCTTTCCTTCGCCAGATATGAGGCTTAGCAGGGATGTCAAGGCTAGATAAGCCACGCTGATACCGCCAAGGGCCAATCCGGCCTTGGCGGCACTGTCCCATATTGATTTCTTTTCCGTCATAGTGTTGACAAATATAATACTATTTGTCCTCAGAATGAGTTGATAATGAAAAATAATTCCTAATTTTGCAAGCTAAACAAACAGAAAACAGTATGTTGACGATTGCTTTTACTGACGGTACCGTCCGACCATGGGACGATCCGGAGGCCAAAAAGATATTCTGGCATTCTTCCGCACACCTCATGGCAGAGGCTCTGGAGTCACTCTACCCCGGCGTAAAGTTCGGGGTCGGACCGGCTGTAGAGAACGGGTTTTATTATGATGTTGATCTCGGGGACAGGCAGATTTCGGAGTCTGATCTCAAGGAGATTGAGAAGAAGATGATCGAACTTGCGCGCACCAAAGAGACTTTTGAGCGCAAGGAAGTCTCAAAGGCCGACGCTCTCAAATATTTTGAGGAGAAAGGTGACAAGTACAAGTGCGAACTCATCAAGGACCTGGAAGACGGCAAGATTACATTCTATACCAATGGCCATTTCACTGACCTTTGCCGCGGACCGCACATCAAGCATGTTGACGACATCAAGGCTGTCAAGCTCACATCCATCGCCGGAGCGTATTGGAAAGGCGACCAGAACCGTGAGCAGCTGACGCGTATTTATGGTATCACTTTCCCGAAGAAGAGCATGCTGGACGAATATCTGGCCATGCTGGAGGAGGCCAAGAAGCGCGATCATCGCAAGCTCGGTAAGGAGATGGAGCTTTTCACTTTCTCCAACCGTGTCGGCCTGGGACTTCCGATGTGGCTTCCTAGGGGCGCTGTGATGCGCAATACCCTTGAGAATTTCCTTCGCCGCAAACAGAGTGAACTCGGTTATCTTCCAGTGGTCACCCCTCATATAGGGAGCAAGGAACTATATGTGACATCCGGACATTATGCCAAATACGGCAAGGATTCTTTCCAGCCGATCCGCACCCCGCAAGAGGGAGAGGAGTATATGCTCAAGCCTATGAACTGCCCTCACCATTGTGAGATCTACCGCAGTTCGCCTCGTTCATACCGCGACCTTCCGCTGCGTTTTGCCGAGTTCGGTACGGTGTACCGTTATGAGCAGAGCGGAGAACTTCATGGGCTTACCAGGGTGCGTGGCTTCACTCAGGATGATGCTCACCTTTTCTGCCGTCCTGATCAGCTTCAGGATGAGTTCGAGAAGGTGATAGACTTGATTCTCTATGTGTTCAAGACTCTCAACATGACTGAATACATGGCACAGATCTCACTCCGTGACCCTAACGACAAAGAAAAATACATCGGTAGCGATGAGAACTGGGGCAAGGCCGAACAGGCCATTATCGATGCTGCGGCCAAGAAGGGCCTCAAGACTGTCGTCGAACTCGGCGAGGCGGCGTTCTATGGGCCGAAGCTTGACTTCATGGTCAAGGACGCCATAGGCCGCCAGTGGCAGCTCGGGACAATCCAGGTGGATTATAACCTGCCGGAGCGCTTCCAGCTCGAGTATACAGATGCTGACGGCTCAAAGCAGCGTCCTGTGATGATCCACCGTGCTCCATTCGGATCCATCGAAAGATTCACTGCCGTGGTGCTTGAGCACACTGCAGGACACCTTCCGGTATGGCTCTCTCCGGAGCAGGTTAAGGTGCTGCCAGTCAGTGAAAAATATGCCGATTATGCGGAAAAAGTTTGTGAATCGCTAAAAAATTCCGAAATTCGCGCTTCCGTTGACTCGCGTAACGAGACACTGGGCAAGAGAATCCGTGAGATATCGTTGCTTCGTGTTCCTATTCTCGCGATAGTCGGAGAAAAAGAAGTTGCCGACGGTACTGTATCTGTCCGCAGAGAAGGAGCGGATCAGGGCAGCATGACAGTCGACCAGTTCATACAGTATATCAAGTCAGCTGTGGCTGATGAATTAAAGAATTAAGGAGGGATAAGCTATCGCATTACCTTACAAACCGAAGCCTTCGGGCTTCAAACCCGGCGGACGTCGTCCGGATCCTCGTCAGACGCAGAAGCGCGACGAGAACGAACTGAACATAAACGAGCAGATCACTGCGCATCAGGTGCGTCTCGTCGGGGACAACATTCCTGAGCCGGGTGTCTATCCGATTGCAAAAGCGCTTCAGCTTGCTGATGAGCTCGAACTCGACCTGGTGGAGATAAGCGCTCAGGCCGATCCTCCGGTATGTAAGATTCTCGATTATCAGAAGTACCTCTATCAGCGAAAGAAAAAGGCGAAGGAGATGAAGTCCAACGCCGCCAAGGTCGTGATCAAGGAGATCCGCTTCGGTCCTAATACCGATGAGCATGACTTCCAGTTCAAGCTCAAGCACGCAAGGGGATTTCTGGAGGAAGGCTCCAAGGTCAAAGCTTCGATTTTCTTCCGCGGGCGCTCGATCATGTTCAAAGATCAGGGGGAAAAGCAGCTGCTGCGATTTGCGGTTGAGCTTGAGGATCTCGGCCATGCCGAGAACCTCCCTGTTCTTGAGGGAAAGCGCATGTCGATGATGATTGCCCCTAACAAAAAGAAATAGGGCTTCATATATTATTAACAATTAATTATTTAAAAACAATGGCAAAGCTTAAGACCAATTCCGGTGCCAAAAAGCGTTTCGCGCTTACCGGATCGGGAAAAATCAAGAGGAAGCATGCTTACCACAGCCACATCCTCACCAAGAAGACCAAGAAGCGCAAGAGAAATCTTGACCACTTCGCTCTCATCGAGAAGGTCGATGTACAGAGAGTAAAGGAAATGTTGGTTCTCTAAAAGTATTGAATTATGCCAAGATCAGTCAATTCAGTAGCCTCAAGGGCTCGCCGCAAGAAGATTCTCAAGAGAACCCGCGGTAATTTCCTCTCCAGAAAGAATGTCTGGACTGTAGCGAAGAACACCTACGAGAAAGGTCTCACCTACGCCTACCGTGACCGCAAAGCGAAGAAGCGCAGTTTCCGCGCTCTTTGGATCCAGCGTATCAACGCTGCTGCCCGTCAGTACGGTCTGTCCTACTCTCAGTTCATGGGTAAGCTCAATGCTCAGAACATCGGGCTCAACCGTAAGGTGCTCGCTGACCTCGCGATGAACAATCCTCAGGCTTTCGAGGCCATCATCAACTCCGTAAAATAGTCTGAAGTGAGTCTGAAGGAGTTCGCACGCAACAAATGGACAAAGTTCACATTCTGGGCTTTGCTCTATGTGCTGTGGGTGATCTGGCTCGGAAATTTCTGGTGGCTTTTCGGTCTGGCTGTGATTTTCGACATCTTCATCAGCCGGAAGGTCAGGTGGAATTTCTGGAAGAAGCGTTACAAGGAGGGAGAGAAGCACAGCGCATGGAACGAATGGCTCGACGCCATCATTTTCGCTGTGATTGTGGTCACCTTCATCAACATCTTCTTCTTTCAGGCCTTCAAGATTCCTTCCTCTTCTATGGAGAGGACTCTCTATACGGGAGATCACCTCTTCGTGAGCAAGCTTACTTATGGCCCGCGTCTGCCGCAGACGCCGCTTACCATTCCTTTCACTCACAACACCGTTTTCGGCAAAGAGTCTTATTCGACCCTTATCCAGAACAAGTATCGCCGTCTGAAGGGATTCAGGCAGGTTGAACGTGGAGACAGGGTGGTTTTCGGCTTCCCGAACGGGGATACGGTCCTGCGTCGGGCTCCTGCTGAAGATTATCACGCACTTGTGCGTGTCCTCGGACAGAAGACAGTAGATGGGCTTGGTGAGAAGGTGGCACGTCCGATGGACAAGAAAGACCACTATGTCAAGCGTTGCGTCGGGATTCCTGGTGATGTGCTTGAGGTCAGGGACGGAAGGGTATGGATCAATGGGGAGAAGGAGCCGGATTATCCGGGCCTCCAGCTGTCCTGGAGGGTCTATACCGACGGGCAGAGAATCAACACGAAGACCATCGAGAGACTCGGACTCAATGTTTCCGAGGTCTACTTCGACCCTTCGATGCCCGGGTATCCGGCAATGATTCTCACATCGGAAATGCTTCAGGAAGTGCGCGAGCTGCCCAATGTGGTGAAAGTCGAAGACAATTTCGAGCGTGACCCGGCCGCCGTGTGCAAGGAGATCTTTCCTTTTACCCCGGGTAGCGGATGGACCCGTGATTATTTCGGTCCTCTGCGCATACCCAAGAAGGGCGAGAGCGTGGAGATCACTGCGGAGACCCTTCCTCTTTACGAGAGGATCATCTCCGTGTATGAAGGCGGAAGCGTACAGGAAGCCCTGAAGGAAGGCACTTACACTTTCAGACAAGACTATTATTTCATGATGGGAGACAACAGGCACAACTCCCTTGACTCGCGATATTGGGGCTTCGTGCCCGAAGATCATATAGTCGGAAGACCTGTGCTTATATGGCTCTCGACAGATGCGGGGAAGGCTTTCCCCAAGAACGTAAGGTGGGGCAGGTTCCTGAAATTTGTATAGGTTTCAGTTTGGAAATCAGAAAATTATCAGCGATATTTGCACACCTCATATCAAGACAAGAAAGAAAAAAGAAATAACTATGGCAAAAGTTTGTCAAATAACCGGAAGGAAGAGAATGAAAGGCAATAATGTTGCCCATTCAAAGCTGCGTACCAAGCGTGACTTCTCTCTCAACCTCAAGAACAAGCGTTTCTGGAGCGAGGAGGAGCAGAGGTTCGTAACCCTTAAAGTTTCATGCAAGGGTATGAGGATCATCGAGAAGAACGGCCTTGAGGCAACGCTTCGCGATGCTCAGAAGAAAGGATTGATCAACCTTGTTTAATTTTCAGATATATGGCAAAGAAATCAAAAGGAAACAGGGTGCAGGTCATCCTCGAGTGCACTGAGCAGAAGGCTTCCGGTGTACCTGGTATGTCTCGTTACATCACCACCAAGAACAAGAAGAACACCCCGGACCGTCTTGAGCGCAAGAAATACAACCCTTACCTCAAGAAGGTTACCGTTCACCGTGAAATTAAATAATCAGAGGAGTTTGAATTATGGCAAAGAAAGCAGTCGCTACCTTCGCGGCCAAGGCCGGTGCTAAGAGCATGGTAAAGTGCATCCGCATGGAGAAGTCTCCGAAAACCGGAGCTTATGTCTTCTCTGAGCAGCTCGTTGAAGCTGACAAGGCCAAGGACTTTTTCGCTAAGAAGTAAGTCCGGAGCATGTGATATCGATGGCCGGTCGGGACAAGTGCCCCGACCGGCCTTTGTCGATTCCGTCCGGCACGTTCTGTAAGCATATCGTGGAAAATTGTTATCTTTGTGAGTTATGGCATTAAGTTTCTTTCAGAGGATAAGCAGGGCGGTCATTGGGCGCTCAAGGGTGGATGACGACACGCTTGACGCCATTGAAGAGGCTCTCGTGGAGTCTGACATGGGGGTTGACACGACCCTCAAGGTCATTGATGCACTTGAGGAGAAGGTCGCCAAGGACAAGTACATGTCTTTCGACGAGCTTGTAGGGATGTTGCGTGCGGAGATATCCGGCCTTATTGACGTCGGCGGCGAGCCTTTCGACTTTTCCCGAAAGCCGTATGTGGTACTTGTTGTCGGTGTGAACGGTGTGGGTAAAACCACTACCATCGGGAAGCTCGCATATATGCTGCGTTCGATGGGCAAAAAGGTGATTCTCGGTGCGGCCGACACGTTCCGTGCGGCGGCTGTGGATCAGCTTACGGTCTGGGCGGAAAGGGCCGGGGTTGACATTGTCAAGCAGAGCATGGGATCGGACCCGGCTTCAGTGGCTTTCGACACCGTCAACGCTGCCGTGGCCAGAGGTGCCGATGTGGCCATCATAGACACGGCGGGCCGACTTCACAACAGGGTGGATCTTATGAACGAGCTGACGAAGATCAGAAATGTCGTGCGCAAGGTCGTACCGGATGCTCCCCACGATGTCATGCTGGTGATAGATGCTTCCACCGGGCAGAATGCTTTCCAGCAGGCAAAGGAGTTTTCACGCGCAACGGACATCTCCTCTCTTGTGGTGACCAAGCTCGACGGTACAGCCAAGGGTGGCGTAGTGGTAGGGGTTTCCGACCAGTTCCACATACCGGTCAAGTTCATCGGCGTAGGGGAAGGGATTTCCGACCTGAAGGTATTCGACAAGGAAGACTTCGTCTCGAAACTTTTTGCTCCTGAAGATTTGAAATAAAAACATTACGATATATGAAGCTCAGTTACAATTGGCTTAAAGATTATTTGAAGTGCGACCTTTCCGTCCAGCAGATTGCGGATGCCATGACATCCATCGGAATCGAGGTTGACGGTGTAGAGGAGAGTGAGCAGGTGCCTGGCGGACTTGCCGGGGTTGTTGTCGCAAAAGTACTTGAATGTGTGGCGCATCCGGACTCGGATCATCTCCATGTGACTAAAGTTGATCCAGGTACGGGGGAGCCGCTCACCGTCGTATGTGGGGCTCCGAATGTGGCTGCCGGGCAGAAGGTGCTGTTCGCCCAGCTCGGGACGGTGCTGCCGGGTGAGTTCAAGATCAAGAAGTCAAAGATCCGCGGCGTGGAGTCATTCGGAATGATATGTGCCGAGGATGAGCTTGGCATAGGCACCGGTCATGACGGGATCATGGTTCTTCCTGAGGATGCCGTGGTCGGCACCCCGGCCAAGGAGTACCTTCATCTTGAGTCCGAGGCAGTGATTGAGTATGAGATAACGGCCAACCGTGTGGATGCGGCTTCCCATTGGGGTGTGGCAAGGGATCTTTATGCCTGGATGAGGCTGAACAATATCCCTTGCGAACTTGTACGTCCGTCTGTGGATGCGTTTCGGGAAGGTGAGGGTGAAGGTGTCGGGGTACAGGTGCTGGACAGCAAGGGGGCACCGCGCTACAGCGGCATCACCCTGCGCGGTGTCAAGACAGGACCTTCTCCTGAGTGGCTTCAGAAGAAGCTCCAGAGCATCGGCCTGCATCCGATTGACAATATAGTGGACATATCCAACTTTGTCCTTTTTGAACTCGGCCAGCCTTTGCATACATTTGATGCCGACAAGATCACCGGTGGAAAGGTGATTGTCCGCAGGGCGTCCGAAGGGGAGAAGATAAAGACTCTCGACGGGGTGGAGCGCAAGCTTTCTGCTTCGGATATGGTCATTGCAAATGCTGACGGACCGATGTGCATCGCAGGCGTGTTCGGCGGAGAGGATAGCGGTGTCTCAGATTCTACGGTCAATCTCTTCGTGGAAAGCGCTTATTTTGACCCGGCTTCGGTGCGCAAGACCGCCAAGAGCCAGGGGCTTCAGACCGATGCTTCTTTCAGGTATGAGCGCGGTGCCGATCCTCAGATCGTGCCGTATGCCCTGAAACGTGCCGTGACGCTCATCCAGGAGTGTGCAGGGGGAGAAGTCGTCGGAAAGATCCAGGAAGTATACCCGGAACCGATCGGGCGTAAGCGCATAGAATTGGACTATGCCAGGATCGAGGCCCTCATTGGTCATCATATCGGTCACGAAGTGATAGAGAACATCCTCGGCTGGCTGGATTATGAATTCCTGGAAAAGAGGGAAGGCGGCGCTCTTGTGGCGGCTCCATCCTATATGGTGGATGTCTACAGGGAGTGTGATGTCGTGGAGGAGATCCTCCGCATCTACGGGTACAACAACATCCCGCTGCCGAAGAGAATGCTCATGTCCGTCAACGCCACTCCGAAGCCGGACCCTGAAGCCATCAGGAACAACATCTCCAACTTCCTTGCAGCCAACGGATTCACCGAGACGATGAACAATTCTCTGACGAAGTCGGATTACTATTCAAAGCTCAGGACATTCCCGGAGGAGAAATGTGTCAGGATCGTGAATCCTCTGAGCCAGGATCTGAATGTCATGAGGCAGACTCTAATACTTGGTGGCCTTGAGGTCGTGGCCTACAATCTCAACCGCCAGACGGGCTATCTGCGTACTTTTGAATATGGAAGCGTGTACAGCAGGATACCGGAGAAGACTTCGCAGACCCTTGAGGGGTACGAGGAGCACCAGTGCTTCTGCCTGATGCTTACCGGGACCCCGGAAAAATCCTGGAGAGTCGAGGCGGAGAAGAGCAATTATTTCCAGCTTAAGGGATATGTTGAGCTACTGCTTAAGCGTTATGGTGCCAACCTGTACAATATGCGTACGGATGCCGCCCCTTCCGACATGTTCTCTGAGGGCATGGCGTATTCTGTACCGGGCGGCGGACAACTTGCCGTGCTTGGCACTGTCAATCCTTCGCTGGCTAGGCAGTTCGGCATAAAGCAGCCTGTGTATGCGGCGGAGATCAGCTGGCCGGCACTGTTTGAGCTTGTAAAGAGAGATAAGGTGGCATTCACCGAGATGCCTAAGTTTCCGGAGGTGCGCCGTGATCTTGCACTCCTTCTGGATGAGAGCGTCAGCTACGCCGAACTCAGGGCGGCAGCGTTCAAGCAGGAGAAGAAGCTTCTGCGTCAAGTCGGGCTGTTTGATGTCTACCGCGGGGACAAGATACCGGAGGGGAAGAAGCAGTATGCTCTCAGTTTCGTGATTCGTGATGCTGACAAGACGTTGACTGACCAGGACACCGAGAGGGTGATGGAGCGGCTTCTGTCCATGTTCACCAAGAACTTCGGGGCCCAGCTGAGGTAAAAGATGAGGAGGCATATTCCGAAAATGCTCGTTTTTTTCTTGCTGCTTGCCGCCTGTGGCGGCAGGCAGGGGAAGGTGATTCCGGAGAAGAAGATGGCGGAGCTGTATGCGGATATGTTTCTTGCCGACCAGTGGCTCAAAGAGAACAAGCCTGCCAAAGAGGTTGCAGATACGACGCTTTTTTTTGATCCGATTTTCGAGAAGCATGGTTTCACATTTGCGGATTATGAAAGGAGCATTGAATTCTATTCGGCAGAGCCGGATGTGCTCTCACGGATTGTGGACAGCGCTTCATCGGCACTGAAGCGTCAGGCAGAAAGGTACACCAGGATTTCCACGGCTATCCGCAAGGCCAAGGAAGAGGATGAGAAAAACAGGGCGGACTACAGGTCTGTCGATTTCTCTTCGGATTCCGCCGTGTGGGCGGCAAGAGGAGTGCTATGGCCTGCAAAAGGCAGTGTTGAATTCCGCACTGATACACTTGCTGCCGGGGAGATGCTTAGAGTCAAGGAGACGTTTGATACACCCCAGGTCGGTCGGCCGCAGCTCAGCCGTCCCGAAAAGGTCATGGAAAGAGTGGAGATGAAAGATATTAAATTAAGATAGTTTTTATGGATTTTCTTCAGAAATACGGCTACACCCCTGATGGTGAAGCCATAGCATCTAAACTTCAGACACTTGCCGCAAATCTTGCTACAGCCGAGTCGCCGGAAGTCTTCAAGCGCTGCTTCTCCATGATGGATCTGACAACGCTGCATACCAACGATACGGAGGCTTCCGTCAAGGCTCTTGTGGAGAAGGCCAATGGTGTTCTTTCGTCTTTTGAAGGTTACCCGCTGCCGGCATCGGTGTGCGTCTATCCTAACTTCGCTTCTGTCGTGAAAGAGAACAGGTGTTCAGACGAACTCCATGTCACTACTGTCGCCGCTTGCTTCCCTTCGTCGCAGAGTTATCTGGATGTCAAGCTTCTCGAGTGTCGCATGGCAGTGAGGAACGGGGCGGATGAAGTGGATATCGTGCTGGCTCTCAATTATTTCATGGCCGGGGACTACGAGAGTGCATCCCGGGAGATTTCCGAGATCCGCGCGGCAATAGATGACGAGGCTGCAAAGGAGGACAGGACTGTCGTCCTGAAGGTCATACTGGAGACGGGGCTGCTTGTCACAGAAGAAAGGATTGCCAACGCTTCTTTCCTGGCCATGGAGGCAGGGGCTGATTTTATCAAGACTTCCACCGGAAAGGTGGAGGTGAACGCTACCCCGAAAGCCGCCTTTGTGATGTGCGAAAGCATCTTGGCATATTATAAGGCTACGGGACGTAAGGTCGGATTCAAGGCCGCGGGTGGCATATCTAATGCCAAGGATGCCCTCAGCTATTATTGCATTGCCTCATTTGTGCTCGGCAAGGAATGGCTTGACAAACGCTGGTTCCGTTTCGGTGTCAGCCGTCTGGGAAACAGTCTGATGAGCGCGATAGAGCAGAAAACTGTAAATTACTTCTAAAAAAACAGATATTATATCTGTTTCTTATGTGGACAATCATGAGGGGCTGCTCCTGCGGAGCGGCCCCTCGTTGCGTTGAGCGCCTGGCTCGCAGATGATTTTTGTGTTTCTTTATGATTTAATCGATTAAATGGGTGAACAATCGGAAAAGAGTTGCGAGCTTTGCATCTGACAAAAACGATATGGCTATGAAAAACTTCTTTAAGTTTGCAGCGATGCTGCTTTTGGCTGCCTCGTGTTCCGGCAAGCTCACGCCCGTGGGGGTGAGTGTTGAGGATATCGAAGGCAATGAGATAAGGCACGAGATGATCGTGCTTGGTGACCGGCTGGAGGATCCGTATTCTGTAGAAAATATGGAAAAGGCTCTTGACGCCGTCTATCCTACGAAGGCGGACAGGGTGCCGCTTGAACCTACGGACCTCTATGTGCGCTTTCTCCCGTCGGGAGAGGATGAATATGACGAGCTGGTGGATCTTGGTATGATGCTCGTGGATCATCCTGTGGACTACAGGATCCTGAGGGAAGGGGACTATTATCACGATCCTTCCATAGCTGAAGATAAGATTACCTGGCAGTATGCGGTAGTTGACAAGGATTTCAAATTCCCCGCCCATATAAGATATGAGTTGCTGGAGCAGTGTTATATTGCGGAGCACGACCCGTCGACGAAGTCGGACGGGATGGACTGGGCGGAGGTGGAGCGGGCCGCATTCCGTCTTACCGGCAATGCCGACATGCTCTTGCCTCAGACACGTGGTGATGATTCGGGGACGCCTTCGGGACGGATCACGATTGTGGACTCCGCATTGGGGGATGAGCCTTTCGGTGTCAAGGGAGTAAAAGTTTCCTGCAACTGTTTCGTGAAGTTCGCCCATGCCTACACCGACAAGGACGGTTACTATCAGATGA
>CAKUYG010000050.1 GCA_934702165.1 uncultured Bacteroidales bacterium
GGGCTACGTCTTCTCCAAGCACTCTAACTTTATCTCCTGATGCAGGTGTGACCGGCAACGGCACTTTCACACTACAAGGTAATGCCGCCGACTACTATTACGAACTCGTTTTGTCTGATATCACCGCAGAAACTACCATCACATTCACTTCTGACAAAAAAAGATTCGTCTTATTCGGCGTAAATGCTGAGTGAAGTGGCTCCGGCGGTTCCGGCGGTGGCGGGACCACGGAAGGAGGTGGCGGTTCTGAAAGCGGAGGCGGCTCCGCTGGAGGGAACACCAAAGCGTACGGTTGGCTGGAGCTTCCGGCCGCCACGACGGGCGAAAACCTGATCACAAACACCTACAAGGTATCGGGTGCCCGCAACTACACGCACCTCTACGACAAGAGCATGTACACATCCATGTGGACAGCTTATCCGGTATACCAGTCTGCGATTGGGTCTGGCCGCAGTGCTGATTGGAAGGCGAACCCGTCCATAGACGAACAATACCAGATAAACATCTGGGACGGAAGCTATGACGGCGGCACTACTTATTCACGCGGACATCTGATTCCGAACGGCTCTCGAAACGGCATAAGCGAGATGCAAAAGCAGACTTTCTACGCGACCAATTCGGTGCCTCAGCGCCAGAACAAGTTCAACGGCACGATCTGGTCCAACCTTGAGAATGCTGTACGGGGTCTGGTCTCTTCGGCTTCCGACACCGTATACGTTGTGACCGGCGTCGCTTTCCAGAAGAAAGGCGCGTCTGAGACTGTGAAGTGGATCACACCAAAAAAAGACACCAAGCAGTGCCCTGTGCCGAACTACTTCTACAAGGTTGTGCTTAAGGTAAAGCGGGACAGTTCCGGACAGATCACTTCGGCCAGCACGGCGGGAATCTGGATGGAGCATCGCGACTACGCGAAAAGCGAGGAGTATACGAACTTCGCTGTCAGCGTAGACCAGATCGAGGAGTGGACCGGATTTGACTTCTTCGCCAACCTGCCTGAGTCTCTCCAGACAACGGCCGAGACGAACACTTCCTGGTCAACTTTTGCCGCTTTCAAGTAGACTCTCAATAATTCATTCTGTCCGAAAGGGCGAGGCCTCACAGCCCCGCCCTTTCCTGTCGTATCACGCCGCCGAAGTTTATGGGTATGTTCGACGGTTTCCACCCCCTACCTCCGGGCGGTGCCCCACCACTCTATTCAGCCCCGTCCAGGTGTGAGCCGTTTCCTGCGATTCCGCTCCTACCTGGCGCCGCCGCCTGCCCTGTAGCCCCGTCTGCGGCCGCCTCCCCGTCCAGGTGTGAGCCGTTTCCTGCGATTCCGCTCCCACCTGGCAGACGGGGCGCTAGCAGCCGCCAGTCCGTGGAACAATATTGCGGCGTGGAACATCGTTGTGCGCACGCGGACCATTCTGTGCGCACCAGACCCCCTCGTGCGCACGGCAGAGAATTTCCGTTTTTCCCGTGCGCACCAGAGGCCTTTTTACGCACGGGATTGACTTCGTGCGCACGGGACAGAGGTGGCAGGGGCTCAACACAAAAGCCTCGCCTCTGCCACCTCTGTCCCGGCGCCGTAATTAGCGCCGAGTACAGAAAAGGGGTAGTTTTCTGTACCGGACGTGCCTACAAGCGGCTTCCGTACAGGAGAGGCCCCTTTTTTGTACGGAAGCCGCGTACAGTTGCCCTGTATCTGTTTGTCAGTTTACACGGATCTTCTGTCCCGGACGGATCTTGTCGATATTCAGTCCCGGGTTGAGCTTCTTGATGGCGGACTGGCTCTTGCCGTACTTGTGTGCGATGCCGGAGATGGTCTCCCCGGAGCGGACGGTGTGCCATTTCTCGGCGGCCTTCTCGGCGGCGATGCGCTTCTCTTCTTCTATGATCTTCTCATCGGTGGAGTAGATCTCCTCTTCCTCGTCAATAGACTCCGGAACATAACGCGAAGATGGGTCGAGGTAACTCCTGCGCAGCACGAACACGTTTTTGCGGAGTTCGCCTTTCTCGAAATCCACTATCCATTGCGGGTCGAAAGCATAACCCTTGTAACGGGTCTCGAAATGCAGGTGCGGTCCTGAAGAACGCCCGGTGGAGCCGCCCAGACCTATGATCTCGCCGGCCCGGACCCACTGACCCGGTTCCGCGAGGCGTTTCGAGAGGTGGCCGTAGAAAGTTTCTAGACCGTTCTCATGTCTGACAATCACGAGATTGCCATAGCCGCGGACATAGCTTGAATAACGTACACGACCATCGAATGCGACTGCCACGGGAGTCCCGGTGGGCAGGGGAAGGTCAACACCCTGGTGGCGGCGACGGCGCCTGTAACCGAACTTGGAATATACCTGACCAACCCTGGGGCATACGAAGTTGCTCACGGAGTCGACCAGACAGATGGAGCTGCGGTACGGGAGGTCGGACAGGCTGACTCCCATATAAGGGTTGATGGTGTTCTCCGTCCAGGAGTCAAGGAAGATGTCCGACTGGGCTATCTTCTTGTGGTTCTTGACATATCGCCAACTGTAGTCATCGTTGAGGATGATCTGGAGATAGCCGTCACCGATGTCAAGGGTGTCTACCGGGGCGCCGTTGCCTTTCTTGAAGGAGCCGGGTTCCGTGATGTAGTCTTCCGGGATCATAGACACCGCCGGCGGTTCTACCTGATGCTTTATGCCGGGCTCCGGGCCGGGAAGAACTGCCCGCCCGGCAGAACCTGTCTGCTGGGCATAGACCATTGAGGGCAGTATGAGGGCGAGCAGAGAGATCCGTGCTTTCATTATGACCTCACAGCTCCGAAATCCTTCTCAAGCAGGCTGACCGTCTCTTCGACTTTCTCGCGGAGCATCTCTTCCGTGCGCGCCTCGCAGATGAAACGCAGGTAAGGCTCCGTGTTGGAAGGGCGGATGTTGAACCACCAGTCCGGATATTCGAGGCGGTAGCCGTCGAAATCCATCACCTTGAGAGGCTTCTCCTGTGCGGTGAAGTGCTCGCACACGGCCTTCATGGCTCCAGCCTTGTCGTCAAGCTTGAAGTTGACCTCGCCAGAGTTGAAGTACTTTGTCATGGAGTCCATCTGCTCGCTGAGCCTGATGCCTTTCTTCTTGAGGGCGGATACGATGCGCAGGACGATCATCGAGGAGAGCAGGCCGCTGTCGGAATAGAAGAAGTCCTTGAAATAATAGTGTCCGGCGAGTTCGCCGCCCCAGAGGCCGTCAATCTCGCGCAGTTTCGGAGCGGCGAATGCGCGTCCCACTTTCCATGTGTGCAGGTCGGCTCCGTACTTCTCCAGAAATTCGCCGACAGCCTTGGAACTGCGTATCTCCTGCAGGACACGCGGGTTCTTGAAGCCGCGCTCGTCGCAGAAATACAGGGCCATGAGGGCTATTATCAGGTCCGGAGCCACGAATCTGGCCTTGTCATCTACGAACATCACCCTGTCCGCGTCTCCGTCGTAGATGATGCCGACGTCTGCACCACTGCGGCGCACAAGCTCCTTGAGGGGCTCCACGTTCTTGGCCACAAGCGGGTTCGGCTCGTGGTTCGGGAAACGTCCGTCGATGGTGTCGAAGATGTATTCAGGCTTGTCGCCGTAGATCTCTTTGGCAAAGAGGTTCGCCATGCCGTTGGACAGGTCGAAGGCTAGCTTGAGGTCGCTGTAGTCACCCTTGAACTTCTTCATGAAGTTGATGTAGTCATCGTGTATGTCCATCCCGTGCACGGTGCCGCGCTTTGCTGCCACCGGTGTCGGTCTGGCGGAGTCTATCCATTCCTTGATCTGGCCAAGGCCGCTGTCCAAGCCCACCGGGAGGGCGTTTTCACGGCTCACCTTCATGCCGTTGTACTCGGCTGGGTTGTGGCTCGCTGTGATCTGGACGGAGGCTTTGAAGCCGTAGTTGGCCGTGCCGAAGTAGACCATGGGGGTGGTGCTCAGGCCGATGTCGTACACGTCGGCTCCGGCATCACAGATGCCCTCGATGAGCGCGTCATGGATTTCCGGGGATGAGACGCGGCAGTCGCGTCCCACCAGCACTTTGTCTGCCTTGAGAAGTTCCGGGAGGAAATAGCCCACCTTGTATGCGGTCGTGCGGTCGAAGTCCTTGCCGTAGATTCCTCTTATGTCGTATGCGTGAAAAGCTCCCATTTTCTTATTTGATTTTCGATTTGTATGATGTGCCCACCTTGCCCTTGGCGATGTTCTGGAGTTTGCGTGAGATCATCTTGCGCCGCACTGGGGCCACGAGGTCAGTGAAGAGCACTCCGTCGAGGTGTGAGAACTCGTGCTGGATCATCCTGGCTGCGAACTTGTCGAAGCGCTCGATTTTCTTTTCGAGATTCTCGTCATAGTATTCCACCTCGATGCTTTCAGGCCTGCGGACGTCGGCGTATATTCCCGGCACGCTGAGGCACCCTTCGTTGTATTCGCACGCGGTCTCGCTCTCGGAGAGTATCACCGGGTTGATGAATGTGCGTTTGAATCCCTTGAGATAAGGATAGATGTCCGACATGATGTCGCCGTCCACGACGGCTACTCTCCTGCTGTCCCCGATCTGCGGGGCGGCAAGTCCGCAGCCTTCCGAGGCCGCGAGGGTTTCCCAGAGGTCTGTCACCAGAGTGGAAATGCCTTCTTTGTCGTTGAGGTCTGCAGGGGCGGCCACTTCACGCAGCACCCCGGAACCGTAGAGGAATATGGGTTGTATCATTGTTGATTTTTTTGCTTGTCAAGGTAGCTCTGCAAAATTATTGCCGCGCTGATCTTGTCCACCGAACTCTTGTCCCTTCTGTCGCTTTTTTTCATGCCTCCGTCGATCATCGCTCTGTGGGCCAGCACCGAGGTGAACCTCTCGTCCTCCAGAGCTATCGGCGTGTCGGGAAAGGCTTTCTGGAGCTGCCCAAGGAACTTGTCCACATCCGGGGCGCACTGCGCCGGGGCTCCGTTGAGGTTGAGCGGATAGCCGACCACGAAGACACCGATGTCTTCGCTTCTGGAGTAATTTTGGAGATATTCTATTATCTTTGCAGAAGGAACGGTCTCATAAGGAGATGCGAAAATGCCGAGCGGATCGCTCACAGCGACCCCCACTCTGGCTTTGCCGTAGTCTATCCCGATTGACCTTTTCATCATGCGAAATTAATCAAAAAGTATGGGACGACAAAATCCGGACGGCAGACATAAGCTCTACAGGCTCCAGCTTGTGGACAATGACACCCACAGGAGCATACGCACGGTGCTGTTCACCAGACCGCGCTTCATCTGTTTCGCCGTGACCGCCGCAGTGGTGACAGTCCTGCTGATATATTGTATCATAGCCTTCACGCCGCTGAGGCTCACTGTCCCGGGATACCCTGACGCAAATTTCAAGCGCACGGCTCTTGCCAACGCCATCAAGGTAGATTCCCTGCAGAGCGCTGTCACCCGCTGGCACCTCTATGCGGAGAACCTCTCGCGTGT
The DNA here is from genome assembly GCA_934702165.1 of uncultured Bacteroidales bacterium. GTDB lineage: Bacteria > Bacteroidota > Bacteroidia > Bacteroidales > UBA932 > Cryptobacteroides. Next base: position 5,438 of record CAKUYG010000050.1, read on the forward strand.
GCTGGCGGGGGAGAGCACGCTCAGCCTGGACAGCCTCATCGGCGGCAACTCTTTGAGGTACCTTTCCGACAAATCGGCCGAGGAACTCTCCCGCAGGGATTCGGTGCTGCGCGAGACTGTCCGCAGTGAGGAGAAGTTCGGGGTCAGCGAGGCAGGTGCCGCAGCCAAGAACCTGCCGGTCGAGGGCCTGCACTTCTTCACGCCGGTCAAGGGAGTTGTTTCCGAGGGCTTCGACAGCGTGACCCATCCTGGAGTGGACGTAGTCACGCCTTCAGGCACCATAGTCGGAGCTGTGCTGGACGGGGTGGTCATCTACACGGGCTGGAACGACGAGCTCGGATATGTCGTCATGGTGCAGCACAAAAACAACCTCATCAGCATATACGGCAGCAACCTCAAGGCCCTCCGCCGCCCGGGGGACGATGTCAAGGCCGGCACGCCTCTCGCCCTTTCCGGAGGCGAGGATGCCGCCACGGGCAAGGGCCACCTGCATTTCGAGTTGTGGCTGGACGGCCACCCGCTTAACCCTGTACAGTTCATAAGTTTCTAGAATACATTGTTTTGAAAAGAAAGATAGCTATACTCGGCTCCACCGGCTCCATCGGGACACAGACGCTTGATGTCATCAGGCAGCATCCCGATCTTTTCGAGGTCGAACTGATCTCGGCACGCCGCAGCACGGATCTGCTCATAAGCCAGGCCCTTGAATTCAATGCTGCGAACGTGGTAATATGCGATGATTCGAAATACCGCGAGGTGGCCGATGCCCTTCAGTCCCATGATATAAAGGTGTGGTCCGGGATAGACAGCCTGTGCGACCTTGTGCGCATGCCGTCCGTGGACATCGTGGTCGGCGCGATGGTGGGGTTCAGCGGGCTCAGGCCGACTCTTGCCGCACTTGAAGCCGGGAAAATAGTGGCCCTCGCCAACAAGGAGACCCTTGTCGCGGCCGGGTCCCTGGTGACGGAGACGATGCGGCGCTGCGGGGCTGTGATCCTGCCGGTGGACTCCGAGCACTCCGCCATCTTCCAGTGCCTGCTCGCCGCCCAGGGCAACGAAGTCGAGAAGATCCACCTCACTGCGTCCGGGGGGCCGTTCCGTACATGGGACAGGGCCAGGATTGCCGCCGCCACGGCTGCCGATGCCCTTAAGCACCCCAACTGGAACATGGGATCCAAGGTGACCATTGACTCTGCAACGATGATGAACAAGGGCTTCGAGGTGATCGAGGCCAAGTGGCTGTTTGACATGAGCCCTGAACGGATCAACGTGGTGGTGCATCCCGAGTCGGTGGTTCACTCCATGGTGGAGTTCGTGGACGGGGCGGTGATCGCGCAACTCGGCTGTCCTGACATGCGCGAGCCGATAGGCTTCGCGTTGGGTTTTCCGGCCAGGCTCACCGTGGGAAACCGTAAGCTCGATTTCGCCTCGCTGGGGAGCCTGACTTTCGAGGCGCCGGACCTGAAGCGTTTCCCGTGCCTGGAGTTGGCGTATGAGGCCATACGCCGCGGCGGCAATGCCCCGTGCGCGCTCAATGCGGCCAACGAGGTTGCGGTGGCCGCATACCTCAAGGGCTTGATAGGCTTTTACGATATAGCCAAGATCAACGAGCGCTGCCTCGCTGGCCTGAATTTTGCCCCTAACCCGGGACTTGACGACATTTTCCGGACCAACAAGGAGATAGCATCCATAGCTGATGGTTATATTAATTAAGACTCTACAGGTTATTCTCGCCCTGTCCCTGCTCATCCTCATACATGAGCTGGGGCATTTCACCTGGGCCAAGATATTCGGTATCCGGGTCGAAAAATTTTATCTGTTTTTCGATATCGGAGGCAAGGCCATAGCCCGCTGGAAGTGGGGAGGCACGGAATTCGGCATCGGCTGGCTGCCTTTCGGGGGATATTGCAAGATCTCCGGGATGATAGATGAGTCGATGGACCTCGACCAGATGCGCAAGGACCCGCAGCCGTGGGAGTTCCGCTCGCATCCGGCATGGCAGAGACTTCTTGTGATGGCTGGCGGTGTGCTCAACAATTTCATATTTGCTGTCCTGGCCTATATCTTCATCATGGCGGTGTGGGGGCAGTCGTATGTGTCCAACAGCGACAGCCGCATATATGTCAATGACCTCGCCTACGAGATGGGTTTCCGTACCGGGGACAGGATTTTGAAGTTTGACGACTACACCCCCGACAACTTCGCCATGCTCCAGGCCGATCTGGCCAGGCGCGATGTGGGCAAGGTTACGGTGTTGCGTGGCACTGACACCCTTGACATATATGTGGACCAGGCCAAGATAGGGCAGGTCTTGAATTCTCCGATGATGTTTGACCTGGCTGTCCCGTTCGTTGTGGATTCGGTGGCCGCCGGGCCCAACAGCTCTTCCGGGCTCAGGCACGGTGACAAGATCATAGCCTTCGGTGGCAATCCGGTCGAGTACCTCCAGGACTCGCGACCCGTGCTGGCCGCGATGAAGGACAGTCTCGTGCAGGCTACGCTGGTAAGGGACGGGGACACGCTCTCCGTACCGGTGCGTGTCGACACTTCAGGGCGGATCGGGGTGTACATGGAGATGCCTTCGGTAAAAGTGAAACATTACAGTCTGTTGGGGGCGATACCTGCCGGGATCAAGTTGACAGGCAGCACCATAGGGGGTTATGTACGGGATCTTGGGCTGCTGGTGCGTCCTTCGACGGGTGCATACAAGTCTGTCGGGAGTTTCATCGCCATAGGACAGGTTTTTCCTGCGACATGGGACTGGTACCGCTTCATCAACATCCTGGCGTTACTCTCGATCATGCTCGCGGTGATGAACCTCATCCCTATTCCCGCTCTCGACGGAGGCCACATCCTTTTTACTCTATATGAGATGATTTCGGGCCGTAAGCCGGGGGAGAAGTTCCTCGTGGCGGCTCAGATAGTGGGTATGGTCCTGCTGTTCGCCCTTATGTTTCTCGCATTCGGCAATGACCTGGCAAGAATTCTTTAACTCAATGACACTATATACTATGAGACGTTTTTTCAACTTTTTTCTTCTTGCCGCGCTGTTGGCCGTCTGTCTGAGCAGCTGCAAGGGCGGCACCAAGGCTCTCCTGCCGAGCGTGAGCGGAAAGGCGGGTGAGGTGCTTGTGGTGATTGACCGGGCGGATTGGGAAGGGAACGTAGGCAACGCAACACGTGAACTTCTTGCTGACGAGTGCCCTTATCTGGCTCAGAGGGAGCCGCTTTATACTCTTGTCAATGTGACTCCTGCCGGATTTGATTCGGACATGTTCAAGATTCACCGCAATGTGCTTCTTTTCAAGATCGACCCTCAGATCGATTCCGCCGGGGTGTTCTTCCGCAAAGATGTCTGGTCACAGCCGCAGTGCGTGATCCAGGTGGCGGCTTATGATGTCGACGGGGCGGTGGAACTCCTCCAGAAGAAGGGCTCCCTCATAGTGCGCACCATAGAGCAGGCCGAGCGCGACAGGGTGATCCGCAACACTCTTCTCTATGAGGAGAAGGGCATCTACGAGGCTGTGGCCAAAGAGTTCGGTGGTGCCCCGCATTTCCCGATGGGCTACAAGATCAAGAAGGCCAGCCCGGATTTCTACTGGATCGCCGATGACAAACAGTACGTCTACCAGGACGTGTTCGTGTACCGCTATCCGGCCGAGAAAGACCATCCTTTCTCATCGGCCAACATCATCCGCCACCGCAACGAGATCCTCAAGGAGAATGTTCCCGGCATGTTTGACAACACCTACATGACCACCAGCATATACTTCACTCCTATGATAGAATATTTCAAATATCGCGGGAGGGATATCGTGCAGACTCGCGGGATGTGGGAGGTCAAGGACGATTTCATGGGCGGTCCGTTCGTGTCGCACTCGTTCTACAGCCCTGACGGCAAGGACATCATTGTGGCCGAAGCCTTTGTATACGCGCCGCGTTATGACAAGAGGCAGTACCTGCGTCAGGTTGAATCTCTGCTTTATTCTTGGGAGTGGCTTCAAAAGGAAGAAAAATAGTTTGCCAAGTCTAAAATAATTTCTATATTTGCACTCCCTATCCGGTTTGTGCCGGAAAGGGAGCAGGATGGTGGGTTCGTATAACGGCTAGTACTCAAGATTTTCATTCTTGCAATAGGAGTTCGATTCTCCTACCCACTACAAAATATTAAAAGATAAAATAATGGCAAACACAGCTTCAGCAAAGAAGGCCGATCGTCAGAACGAGAGGCACAGAATGCACAACAGGTATTACGCAAGGACCACGAGGAACGCTATCCGTGACATCCGCAACACCACGGACAAGGCCACAGCCGAGAAGAACGCTCCGAAGGTCTACTCGATGATCGACAAGCTCGCCAAGATCGGCCTCATCCACAAGAACAAGGCATCCAATCTCAAGAGCGGTATCGCAGTCTTCATCAACAAGCTTGCATAAGGAAGTTTCCCGGAATCTGTCTTGGACCGGTCAGGCGGTTTACCGCCGGTCGAATCTCCGAGGCGGTTTCTTTTATTGCGGGATGTAGCGCAGTTGGCTAGCGCACCACGTTCGGGACGTGGGGGTCGTCCGTTCGAGTCGGATCATCCCGACAAGGAGTCAGGTCTAAGGCCTGACTCCTTTTTTTGTGGGGCAGTCTTTCTATTACGGGGCATATCCCCGAACCCCCTGCGCTTGCTGCGCAAGCGCGCTTTCTCAACCCCAGTCACTTCGTGACAGCCTTTTTCTTTTACGGGGCATATCCCCGGTCCCCTGCGCCCTCAAGGGCCTTTCCGATTTTGCTGACGCAAAATCCCGGCCCCGGGCGGTCCGCTGATGCGGACTTTAAGCCATTCCCTTTTCCTCGGCGAGCCATCGCCGGGCGTCTCCGCTGCTCATTCGCTTCGCAAACTCGCTGACGCTTCGCCGCGCCGCTGACGCGGCCCTCCGGGAGGCCTTTCCAATTTTGCTGACGCAAAGTCCCGCGACCGCGCCGGTGCAGTTCCGACTACGGTCGCGCACTGTCTGGTGCTGGTCTGGGACAAATCCGTCAGGCTCGGCCGTGCACAGCCGTCTCAGGCCGCATTCTGACTGCGGCAGGTGTGGCCGATGTACCCTGGGAGGCCCCGTCGGTCATGTCCGCCTGCCATAGAGACTCGTGTCGCCTATGGTGTCGTGACCGAGGGCGGCGAAAAACGAGTTGGCGGAAGCTGGTGTTAACGATGCATGGCATTATTTCTGCGGAAACAGCCTCTGGCCGGACATGCTCCGAGGCGTAACCATTTGTCCGGCGGAACGCGCCTTGGGCCGGACGTTCCCGATGTACCCACAATCTGGTCCTGCCAATAAATCAACAGGTGGCAGCCAAGTCTCAGATACTGAGGTATAAAGCGATATCGCCTATGCCTATGTTTGAGGAGTCAAAGCGTTTAATGTGTTGATTGATAATTCTTTATACGCCACCGGTCTTATCTTCCGTTGGTCCGTGCTCCTTTCTGGCGCATTGATCTGCGCTCATTCCATTACAGCTACCCAGGGCGCCTCCGCCCCGTGCGCACGAGACGGCTTTTCACGCACGGAATCGGTCTCGTGCGCACGGGACAAAGTTTTCCGGGATCGCGTGCGCACGAAGGGCCCTGGTGCGCACCAAATCGGGCCGGTGCGCACGGCGATGTTCCACGACGTCACATTGTTCCACGGTCATACGATTAGGCGGATGATTAGGTATGCGGGCAGCCAGCTGGGCGGCCGAGCATACAAGCAGCCGGACAGGCATACAAGCAGCCGAGCATACAAGCAGCCGGACAGGCAGACACGCAGCCGAGCATACACGCAGCCGAGCATACAAGCAGCCGGACAGGCAGACACGCGGCCGAGCATACAAGCAGCCGGGAATACGGGCAGCCGGACGAGTAGGCATACTGGCATGGATGAAGCCTCTGCGGGTAGCGGAACTTGCTGAGACGGGGACTGCCCCCATGCGCACTGGACATCGGTAGCCGAAGCGGGGAGATGTCAGCTTTTGCGGTATTCTGACGGAGTCATCCCTGTCTGGGCCTTGAAGAAACGGTAAAAGGTGGTCTGGTTCGGGAAGTTCAGCTCCCAGACGATAGACTTGATGCTCATGCCGGAGTATTTCAGCATATTCTTGGCCTCCAGAATCACGAAGGAATCGATCCACTCATGTGCGGATTTCCCGCTTGCCGACTTGACAAGCTTGGAAAGGTACTTCGGGGTGAGGTAGAGTTTGTCGGCATAAAAGGCGAGCCCCCTCTCCCGGTTGTGGTTGTCCCTCACAAGTGAAAGAAAGTCTTCGAGTATCACTTTGGACCTTACGGAGCGGTTCTCCTCCGATTTCTGCTTGGCTTCCGACAATTTGTCAGCCCACAATGCGCCCATCAGGTAGAATATGGATGATATAAGGGAAGATACGGCGTCCCGCTTGTTGGGCAAGTCCATCAGGCAGATCCCCTTGACAAGGTCAAGATATTTTCTGCAGATTTCACGTGCTTCCTCGCCAAGAAGCACACATGGGTTTTCCAGAAGCCTGAGGCTCTCGTCGTAGAGCTTGTTGAAATCGAAATGTGTCATCCTCATAAGTGTGTTGGACACGGCGATGATGAGGAATTTAACGTGGTTTTTCTCTTTGGGCGAGATGGCGGATACCCGGACTATGTTGCCTGGAGTATATAGAAAAAGCGAACCCTCCCGAACTTGAAATGTCCTCAGGTTGACCTCTATGTCAAAATGGCCCTCATAGCAGAAAAATGCCAGATACCCGTCGAAGCGGCAGGGATGCTTGATGATGTCCATCTCCGATGCGTAACTTAGTTCGGCGATGAAGATGTCGTCTGACAATTCGTCAGTGACCGGGGTTACGGGGAACTTGTGTCTCAGTTCCCGGAGGGTGAGTTCACGATATTTCTGCATGTTTTGTTTTTACAAAAGTACGCAAAAATTATTAAAAAGTCGCTTATTTCGACTTTTTGTATAATTGCATTCCCGTTTTGTTATTCATTTTCGCTCACAAACGGTAAACAATTTGAATCTTGTCCTTGCGTCCCGCTTGCGGATGGC
>CAKUYG010000051.1 GCA_934702165.1 uncultured Bacteroidales bacterium
TGCCTTACAAGGAGAGGGCTCTGATGCCAGAGGATTCTTCGGACAGTGTAAGGGTGCTTGCTCTCCCGATGCTGGACTCTCTCAGGCAGGAGGAACTCAAACGTGCATTTGCATTCGCCCGCAAGCATTCGCTCCTGATCCGTGTGTGTCTTCCTGCCACACGGCCAGAACTGGAAAGTTTTGTAAAGAGCCATTCTGTAAAGCCGCTGTTGTATCTTGATTCTCTTGGACTCCTGAAGGGTGATGTGCTGCTCTGCGGCTGCACTCTGATGGATGCCGAGGATTGGCGGACGGCCGCGAGGCGTGGGGTAACGGTCATTCACTGCCCGTCCAGCGATCTCGCTTCTTCTTCTGTGAGGTTTCCCTATGAAGAAGCCGTCGGCTCGGGTGTGAGGATCTGCCTGGGGGGACGGGGCAATACTATCACGGAAGAGATCAAGGCGGCGCGCCTGCTCTCATCTATGGGTCATGCTCCGCTTCCGTACGGGACCCTTCAGGACTGGGCGACAAAAAACGGCGCCGATGCTTTTGGCATCGACGCCGGAGAGATTACCTACGGAAAGTTTGCGGACGCTGTCCTCGCTTTGCCGGGCACTGCTGATGCCCCGGTAGAGCCGTCCTCTGTGAGGTACGTCTTCTGCCGGGGACAGATATTATTTGACTTCCGGTCTCATCACAAGTTCGATGAAGTTGCCTGAAGACAGCAGCTCTTCTGCCGCTTTCTTGACATCTTCCGGTGAGAGCGCCTCTATGGCCGCCTCGTATTCAGCCACATAGTTGATACCGTATTTCTCGGCATCCTGAAGGGCTGAACTCCACCATGCGTTGCGGAGTTTGTTCTCCGGGACGGTCTTCTCGAGGTTCTTCTTGGCCTTGTCGAACTTCTCGGCGTCAGGGCCGTTCTTCGCAAGGTCTTCCATCCCCTTGACGGCGAGCTCACGAAGCTTGTCGCACTGCTCCTCATTGGTCTGGAATGCTACCTGGAGCAGGCGCATCTCGTAAGGCTGGTGAGTAAGCTGTGAGACTGCGCTTGCCCCGTAGGTGCCGCCTTCCTCTTCACGGAGGGTCTCAGTGTAGATCATGTTGAGGATGTAGCTGAGGGCTGTGTAGTCCACTTCTTCCTTGACGCTGTATGGTTTGTTGTCCTTGTAGAGCTGGACTACCGTCACCATAGGGGTCTGCATCGGGGTGCGGAAGTCGTTGACCTTGCGTCCGTCGATGATGCCGTCGTTGCGGTATTTCCAATTCGTGGCTTTTCTGCCCTTGGCAAGAGACCCGGCATATCTCTCGATGAGCGGCAGGATGGTGTCAGTGTCGAAGTCTCCTACGACTACAAGAGTGGCCCCGGCTGCGTCTTTGAAGAGCCTGCGATAGTTCTTTTCGAGAGTCTGAAGGTTAGCCTTGGCGAGCACGTTCTTGTCGAGGGTGAAGTCACGCGGACTGTCGTAGATGGTCTTCGCGAGCTGCTTCTGGAGCTGCCAGTTCGGCTGGTTTTCAAGGTTCGGGAGCACATTCTCGATCTGGGTGATGCCGTTGGCGTACTCATCAGGATCGAAACGTGGAGAGGTGAAATAGAGGTACATCAGCTGGAAAGCCGTCTCCAGGTCTTTGGTGGTGCTGGTGGCGCTGACGCCATGGGTGTATTCCCCGATGTAAGGGCTTACAGCCAACTGTTTGCCTGAAAGCATCTTCCTGACGGTTGTGGCAGGGAAAGCGGCTACACCGGTGTTCTGCTGGTAGAGGGACCAGATGTTGTCCTCGAAAGAGTAGAGGTCCTCGTCGGAGATGAGGCTCTGGCCGCCTCTCTTGAAGATGTTGAAGTTGATTTTGTCTTTCTCCCTGTCTGAAGGCAGGAGGATGACTTTCACTCCGTTCTTGAGGGTGAGCACTTCGGATCCGTAGAGTCCGGCCGCGGTCTTTTTGATCTTGCTGCCCTTGAGGGTTGAAGGGTCGAGGAAGGCTGTAGGGATCTCCTCTCCGGCTTCCTGGGTGTACTCGGCGTTCTCAACCTTGTCGATGATGGCCTGCACCTGCTCGGCTTCAGGATGGGATGCCCCTTCTTTTTCAGGGCCGGAGTAGATGACAACCATATTGTTGCGGGTGATGAGCTGCTGTGCGAGCTGGTTGAGGATGCTTGTGTTGAACTGCGCCATCAGGGCCTGCACCATCTGGTATTCGGTCTTCGGGTCCATGTAGGAGTAGTTGTCGAAGAAGTTCATTATCATCGGCATCACGAACTCTGAGTTCTTGCGGCTGTCTGCCTTGTTGGCTGCGGCTTCGTACTGTGAGAGGACTTCGTTCTTGGCGCGCTCGAACTCTGCGTCAGTGAATCCGAAGCGGTGCATCTTCTCGATTTCGGTGAGCATGGACTCGAATCCCTGGAGGGCTGCACCCTCTTTGCATGAGACCTCACCATAGGCCACATCCATGGTCTCGCAGACGTTGGTGATTCCGAATCCGGCGTAGAGGAACGGGGCGTCAGGTTTTGCGCTGATGTCGTTGAAGCGCTCGGCCATGATGGTGCTTATGAGGCTCTTGGCCACTTCGGTCATCAAGCCGACGGCAGTGCTGTTGAGCTCCTCCGGTTGGGCAGCGCTCTTCCAATATACTTCGAATGTGGAGGTGGTGGTCTCCGGGTCGGTGATGATGCCGATTACAGGCTTGTCGTTGTCCGGAATCGTTATGACATCTTTCGCTTTAGGGTTTTCGGCGGCCGGAATGTCGGCGAATGTCTTCTTGATCTTTGCCTCCACCTCATCTACATTTATATCTCCTACCACGATAAGGGCCTGCATGTCAGGACGATACCATGTGTGATAAAAGTTGGTGAGGCTCTCCGGCTTGAAGTTCTTGAGGTTGTCTTCGCTTCCTATGATCGTACAGCCTGCATATTTGGTGTCACCGTACAGGTAAGGAAGCGTCTTCTCATGGAGTCTCCATGATGCTGTGTTGCGAGAGCGCTTCTCTTCGAGGATGACCCCGCGCTCCTTGTCTATCTCCTCCGGATCGCAGGTCACGAAGTGGGAGTAGTCGTGCATGATGAGCAGGCAGGTGTCCACTACCGTAGGACGGACAAGCGGGATGTTGTTGAGCAGGTAGATGGTCTGCTCGACTCCTGTGGAGGCGTTGACGTTGCCTCCGAAAGAGGCTCCGATGCTTTCAAGCCAGTTGAGGATGTTCTTGCCGGGGAAGTTCTTGGTCCCGTTGAAGCACATGTGCTCGAGGAAATGCGCCAGACCGTCCTGGTCCGGGGTTTCCTGGATGGCTCCGACATTTGTGGCCAGGTAGAATTCGGCTCTTTGGGCCGGCTTGTCATTGTGTCGGATGTAGTAGGTCAGACCGTTGTCGAGTTTGCCTACTCTTGTCTCCGGGTCGTTTGGCAGCTGTGGCAGCTGCTGCCCCTGTCCGAAACACAAAGCAGCGGCACCAAGAAGTACCGCTGCTGAGATTAAGAATTTTTTGACCATTTTCTTATATTTGCTAAGTGTAATACTTCAATAGTACACTGCAAATATAAGTCTTATTTGTCAAATAGCAAGTTTTTCCTTTAAATTATTTTCCTGCAAGCCTCTTGTAGTTCTCGTACCTGAGCTTTGCGAACTCTTCGGTCTTCTCGAGGAGCTCGGTGGCATGGTCAGGGAAGAGCTTGTAGAGGGATGCGAACCTCACCTCGCCCTTGAGGAAGTCCTGGAATTTGGTCCAGTCAGGCTCCTTGGAATCAAGTGAGAACGGATTCTTGTCTTCAAGCATAGGGTTGTACCTGTAGAGGTGCCAGTATCCGCACTCGACGGCAAGCTTCTCCTCCTTCTGGCTCAGACCCATGCCGGCCTTGAGGCCGTGGTTGATACAAGGTGCGTAGGCGATCACCAGGGACGGTCCGTCGTAAGCCTCGGCCTCCTTGATGGCGTTGAGGTACTGAACCGGGCTCGCTCCCATGGCAACCTGTGCCACATATACATATCCATAGCTCATGGCCATCATGCCGAGATCCTTCTTGCGGATCTTCTTGCCGGAGGCTGCGAATTTGGCGATGGCACCTGCAGGGGTGGACTTGGATGACTGGCCGCCGGTGTTGGAATATACCTCGGTGTCGAGAACGAGGATGTTGACATTCTCGCCTGAAGCGAGCACATGGTCAAGTCCGCCGTATCCGATGTCGTAGCTTGCGCCGTCACCGCCGATGATCCACTGGCTGCGTGCCGGGATGTACTGCTTGAGCTTGAGCAGGCTCTGGCAGGTATCGCAGCCGCAAGCCTCCATGAGAGGAACGAGCTTGTCGGTCACTTCGCGGGTCACTGCGTAGTCCTCCTTGTTGTCAAGCCACTTCTGGAAGAGGGCCTTCATCTCATCGGAGCAGCACTCGCAGCTCAGGCCCTTGGTCATGAGCTCGCCCACGGTCTTGCGGATGCGCTCTGAACCGAGTCTCATACCGAGACCGAACTCGCAGAAGTCCTCGAACAGGGAGTTTGCCCAAGCCGGTCCGTGTCCGTGAGAATCTGTGCAGTATGGTGATGACGGGAATGAAGCTCCGTAGATTGAAGAGCATCCGGTCGCGTTGGCGATCATCATATGGTCGCCGAAGAGCTGGGTGATGTTTTTGATGTACGGAGTCTCGCCGCAGCCTGCACATGCGCCGGAGAACTCGAACAGAGGCTGTGCGAACTGGGAGTTCTTCATATTGGCCTTAGGATCTCCGACAGTCTTGTATCCCACCTTGGTGTTGAGATAGTCGAAGTTGTCCTGCTCGGCAGTGTTGTCCATATACGGCTGCATCGAGAGGGCCTTGTCCTTGGCGAGGCAGACATCGACACAGTTGCCGCATCCCGTACAGTCTGAGACTGAGATTGAGATCGCGTACTTGTAGTCCTTGAGGTTGGCCTTGCCGTCTGCAAGCTTGATGCCTGCCGGGGCTGCGGCTGCCTGCTCAGGTGTGAGAAGGAACGGACGGATGGCAGCGTGAGGGCAGACGAATGCACAGCTGTTGCACTGGATACATTTGTCGGCATCCCATACAGGTACGTTGACTGCCACGCCTCTCTTCTCGTATGCGGCTGTGCCGGCCGGCATGGTGCCGTCCTTGTATGGCAGGAACGCGCTTACCGGGAGGCTGTCGCCACACTGTGCGTTGACCACATCGGCGATCTCCTTGACGAACGGAGTGGCGAGGCGGTTGGCGTTGTGGTTGACGAACTTGGCGTTGATGTTTGCCCACTCGGCAGGAACCTTGACCTCGATGTACTCACCACCGCGGTCGATTGCGGCGTAGTTCATGTTTACGATGTTCTCGCCCTTCTTGCCATAAGACTTGAGAGCCGCATCTTTCATGTACTTGACAGCGTCATCGACAGGGATGATTCCGGAGATGCGGAAGAATGCGCTCTGGAGAATGGTGTTGGTGCGTCCTCCGAGGCCGATCTCGGCTGCGATCTTGGTGGCGTTGATGATGTAGAGCTTGATCTTCTTGCGCCCGATCACAGACTTGACGAAGTCAGGGATCCTCTCTTTGGTCTCCTCTTCGTCCCAGAGGGAGTTGAGAAGGAGGCTGCCGCCTTCCTTGATGCCCTTGAGCACATCGTATTTCTCGAGGTATGAAGGTACATGGCAGGCCACGAAATCAGGAGTGTTGACAAGGTATGGGGCCTTGATCGGCTCTTTTCCGAACCTGAGGTGAGAGCAGGTGTATCCGCCTGACTTCTTGGAGTCGTAATCGAAGTATGCCTGGCTGTAGAGGTCGGTGTGGGTACCGATGATCTTGATGGTGTTCTTGTTGGCGCCGACGGTACCGTCAGAGCCGAGTCCGTAGAACTTGCACTCGGTGGTGCCCTTCTTCACGATGGAAACCTCACCCTTGGTAGGGAGGCTCTTGAAGGTGACGTCATCGGTGATGCCGATGGTGAAGTCGTTCTTAGGCTCCTTGCGGTCGAGGTTGTCGAACACTGCGATGATCTGGGCAGGGGTGGTGTCCTTTGAGGAAAGTCCGTAGCGGCCGCCGATTACGAGAGGCGCGTTGTCCTTGTCCTGGAAGAGGGCCTTGATGTCGAGGTAGAGTGGCTCCCCGAGCGCTCCCGGCTCCTTGGTCCTGTCGAGGACTGCAATCTTCCTGACGCTCTTAGGAAGCACTTTGAGAAGATACTTCTCGGAGAACGGACGGTAGAGGTGTACGGTGATGACACCGTATTTGCGTCCGCGGGTGGCGAGGTAGTCCACTGTCTCCCTTGCTGTCTCGGTGACTGAACCCATGGCCACGATGATGCATTCGGCATCCGGTGCTCCGTAGTATTCAAATGGACGGTACTGGCGTCCTGTCAGCTCGCCGATCTCTCCCATATAGCGTGCGACGATGTCCGGAACTGCTTCGTAAACCTGGTTGCGGGACTCCACAGCCTGGAAGTATACGTCTCCGTTCTGGGCGGTGCCGCGGGTCACAGGCGCCTCAGGGGTGAGTGCGCGTGCGCGGAAGTTGTCCAGTGACTTCTGGCTGACCATCTTCTTGAGGTCCTCCTCGTCTATGGCCTCGATCTTCTGGATCTCATGTGAGGTGCGGAATCCGTCGAAGAAGTGGAGGAAAGGCACTGAAGCCTTGATGGCGGAGAGGTGTGCCACAGCCGCAAGATCCTGAGCTTCCTGTACGGAACTTGATGCGAGCATGGCGAAGCCGGTCTGGCGGCATGCCATCACATCCTGATGGTCTCCGAAGATGGAAAGGGCGTGGGATGCCAGGGCGCGTGCTGATACGTGGAAGACAGCCGGGAGCATCTCGCCGGCGATCTTGTACATATTAGGAATCATCAGGAGGAGACCCTGGGAGGCGGTGTAGGTGGTGGTCAGGGCACCGGCCTGGAGGGAACCATGGACAGCGCCGGCAGCGCCTGCCTCACTCTGCATCTCGGTGACTTTGACAGTCTCTCCCCACAGGTTCTTCTTGCCGTGGGCAGCCCATTCGTCAATGTTCTCTGCCATTGTCGAAGATGGCGTGATAGGGTAGATGGCGGCGTGCTCGCTGAAAAGGTAAGCGATGTTTGACGCGGCCTGATTACCATCACAGGTGATGAATTTCTTTTCTTTAGCCATATTATTATAATAATAGTTTTAGTAAGTCTTGTAAAGAGATTACATTCATACAAAAGTACTAATAAAATCCGAATAATTTGCTACAGTTTCGCGATTTCGCTTGCGGCGAGCAGGTAGCAGCCCGTGCCGAAGTCCTCGAAGTCCGGAATTCTGTCCCAGGTGGCGGGTTGGGCCTCTTTCGGTTCCTTGCCGGAGCCTTGTGAGTAGCCGATGAACCCGTTGTCGTGGATACAGATCCGGTTCAAGGCGCTCCAGGCCCTGACGGCTGCGGGGCGGAAGACGGCTGCATCTAGCCTTCCGGTGCGCACGCCCCATGCCAGTCCGTAAGTGAACAGTGAGGTGCCTGTAGCCTCCGGGCCTCCGAAATCCTCGGGGTCGGCAAGGGAGCAGTTCCATGTGCCGTCTTCGCGCTGCACCTTGACCAGGGCTTCGCACATGGCCTTGAAATCCGCTTCGTAGACGGCCCTGTGTGGGTCATTGGCGGGAAGTTCATCGAGGACACGCACGTATGCGGCCACGACCCAGCCGTTGCCGCGACTCCAGTAGCAGTTTTTGCCTGCCGGAGTCTTGTAAGGCGGGCAGAAGTTCTTGTCGCGCCACCACAGGCCTTCGCCTTCGTTGAAGAACCGGTCGCGGGCCCACTTGTACATCTTCCACGCCTTCTCGAAGTACTCCGGCTTCCCGGCGGTGACGCCGTACTTGACAAGCACCGGCATCCCCATCTGTATGGCGTCGATCCATGTCCAGTCAGCATCAGACTCCCCGGTGGAGATGAGGTTGTCCATGCATTTGATGACGTTCTCCATCATCACGGGGTCCTTGCAGATGCGGTACATGTCGATGTATGCCTGGGCGCAGCAGTAATTGTCGGCGTTGCGTGTCAGGAAATTGCCTCCGCGCATGTTCCAGCCGAACTTCTCTCCCCAGCTCATGGTGTAGTCTAGATACTCCTGCTGAGGATCGACCCCGTAGAGGGCCAGAAGGCCTTCATAATAGACGGCGCGTGTCCAGATGTTTCCTTCGTATACCTTGCGGCGTGACGGGAACGGCACGGCCTTGCCGGGATCCGCGTATTTGTGCATGAAGTAGGAGTTGACCTTGCGGGCCTGCGCGATGACCGCTTCTTTGGACGGGACATCGTAGTGCACCGGTATCAGCTTGACTTCGGAGCAGAGCCCGGACGGGTCAGTCTCCCATTTGCCGAAGTCCTTTTCGCGGCCGAGAGTGTTGATGTTGGCATCCTTGAAGATTCTCCATTTGACTCCGCGCCTGTCGTAGTCTGCAATCCTGTTGGACTGGAGATTGGTGACATACACGTCAAGCAGATTGATGCCGGGCTTGAGATACTTGCCGACATCGATCCTGAACGGAACGCACCATGCCGTGCCGATTTCTTCCCCGTTTATGAACACGCGTGCGCTCTCCCGCACATCGCCGAGGTCAAGTATCCAGCTGTCAGCCGCTTTCGGGTCTGTCATCGGTATGGCGGAGGAGTACAGGGCGGTGGCGAAGTTGATCTTGGCGTCAGGGCAGTTCTTGAGCTTGGTCCAGTCCATAGGCTTGTCCGTGAAGAAGTTGCCATTGATCTGCGGGTCACTCTGCGGGAATGAGATGTTCCACGCCCTGTCGATCGCTATAGGCTCGCCTTCAGCGGCTATGTAGTTCCACTCCGGGGCTTCCACCTGTGTGGGAAAGGTCTTGATGAGCAAGGATTCTCCCGGCTTGAGCTGGAGGCGGATTTCTGCGCAGCCATCGGAGGAGCGGCGCAGCTGTGCCTTGCCAGAGACTCCGCTGACGGCATCATAGAGCATGGCCGATACGGCCGGCGTGCCGAGCTTTACCCAGCTGTCCACTTCTTTGCCGTTGAGCATGGCGGCGAAGTAGTTCCAGCCCCCGCATTCGTTGCGGCGGCGTATCATGGAGCCACCGAAGGCACTGCGGAACTCTTCCGGCAGCATGCCTTCAAGCGCCTTGTCGAGGCTTACGGCTTTTCCGAAGCTTCTGGCTATCTTTCTGAATTCTTTGCGCCTCGCAGACAGGTCATGCAGTCCCGGCACATCTTTGGGAACATTGCCGATGAAATACACCGGCACTCCGGCCTTTTTCAGCTCCACGAGTCTACGGGCCGTCTCCACAGGCATGAAACTGCAGGCCGGGACAATCACAGGCTTGTCTATAGCCAGTGTCTGCAACTGATGGTCGGAGATGTAGTCGGCATCATATCCTCGTGAGGTGATCTCGTTCATCACGGCTTTGAGTTCCGGAAGCTTGCGCCCCATGCTGTGGATGTCGAACATCATGTACGGGGTATCGGTCATGCTGCTCCAGGCATCGTAGACAGGGAAGTAGAGCAGAAAGTCGGAATCCGGGCTGCCGGCGGTAAGGAAGGCCTGGCAGCGCTCCACATATTTGAATAGTGCCGGCGCGTCTCTCCACATCCCTCCGGTAGGGGACATGTTGATGGAGGCATAGAACATCCATCCCGGGAATTCCGCCCCCTTCGTGGAGTATGGCGCACCATGGAAATAGATGTGGTTTACGCCTGCGGCAAATGCCTGGTCGAGTTCCGGCTTGCACTGGCTGAGCGAGGTGCGGAAATGCTCCGTCATCCATGTCAGAGATTCGCAGGAGACATATTTGTGGCCTGCCACATGGGCGGCTGACGATGCGAATTTCAGCACTGCCGGGTCGCCGTCGTTAGGTCTGCGGATCGGATCCTGCCGCAGCCCAGGGATATTGAAGTCGGAGCGGCCGTAAGTCTCGCATTCCGGGATATCCACAGCCGCGTAGACATCCAGAAGGTTGGCCGGGGAGCCGTGGGACTGGTTGCGCACGAGAGAACCATGGCTGTGGCACCATTCTATCCATGGGTTGATGAAGTTCTCGATCAGAAGATTTCCGAGACACTCACGGTAGTCGGCGATGGCCCTGTCGTATTCTGTGGCTTTGGAAGGTTCCGCTTTTTGCGGGAGCTCGGGCTTTGCTTGAGGCGGTCTCGGGCCGCGCCCGCGTTCCTGCGGCTCCGGACGCATCTTGAGATATGGCACTATGTCGTAGCCATATCTCTCCATGAAGATCTGCGGTAATCTCTCTGTCCAGTCGGCCCCGTACACTTCGTACGAGTCGTTGAACCAGGTGTGCGGCCACTTGGCTCCGCTTTCCTTGAATGCTTTGTCGAAGCGCTCCAAGTAGACTTTCAGGGCTTCCGGATTGTAGTGGTCCATGACGAGGCCCTCTCCGCCCGGGGCGGCTCTTTTCACCTTCTGGCCTGTGAGTTCGGTGGAGATTCCCTCCGGGGTGATCTTCATCTTCTTGGCTGCCAGCTCTTCCGTGATCTGAGGGCCGCCGAACGGCCAGCCTGTGCCGTTGTTGAGGTCGCATTCGAGTCCAAGCCTTTCAGATTCGGAGACAAGGTGCTTGTACATCTTCATCCATTCTGGGGAGAGGTAGTCAATGTCGTTCTCCTCATTGCCCTGGACCCCGTAGATGGGGGTGACCTCATATCCTCCTATGCCAGCCTTGGCGAACTGCTCAAGATTCCAGGTCAGGCCTTCTTTGTCTACGGCGCTGCCGAGCCACCACCAGCGGACAAACGGCTTGTTCTCTACGGTCGGGGTGTACCAGGCTGTAGGTTGTGGCCTGGATTGCGTCCGAGGGCTTTCCGGCCGCATCGGCGGGCGCTGCCCGCGCGGGTCTGGACGTCCCGGACGCGGAGAACTCTTGACGAGGACTGAATCAAGGAGCGCGTCCTCGAGAATCACACCTTTCTTGACTTTGTTGCCCTTGACCACGCTCCCGCGGAATTTGCCGTTCAGGTCGGAACCGAAGTAGAATCCGGTCTCCGGCGGCTGGTTGTAGCAGACGTTCTCGTTGGCTAGGCTGGTCCTGTATACCGGATCCTCGAGGAAGGTGTGGAAGCGGTATGCGGTCGGCTCCGTGGAGACATAGAGCCTCAGTTCGGTGTTGTCGGCGGAACGCATGAGTGCCTCTTCTCTCCAGTCGCCGAAGAGGTCTCCTGAGATGCAAGGGTTGGATTTGCTGCCGTTGATGCTCGATGCGCCCTCGAATATGAAGTAGTCTTCGACCTTGCGGGTCTGAGGGTTGAATTTAAGCACTTTATTGCCGTCCAGCAGTTCGCGTGAGAGGTCCCCGTCCCACCAGATGGCGAAGTTCTGGCTGGCCGGCTTCTCTCCGATGCTCTCGCCCTTGTAGTCGCGAAGGGTTCCGGAGGCGGAGCTCCAAAGTTCCCACCCCGGGTTGGTCGGGTCGATGTCGGCCGCCATGGTGCGTCCCACGTCGATGTTGGACGGGATGCGGAAGTGGAGCTTGCCGGTGCGCGCATCGGTGAGCGTGGTCCCCACGCCCTTGGTCTCGTGTCCGATCCATATCTGGAGCGCGTCGCTGCCCGGGACCATGGCGCCGATGTGCATGGCGTCACCGTGTTTCCAGCCGGTAGTGTAGAGCCCTGTGCCGTCGTGGTCGATGCAGCATGAGCCGTATACGATCTCGTCGCACCCGTCCCCGTCCACATCGGCTACGCGCAGGTTGTGGTTGCCCTGGCCGTCGTAGCCCTTGAGCTCCGGCTTGCTGTGCGAGTCGAAGAACCAGCGGAGCTTCAGGTCCTTGCCGTCCCAGTCGTAGGCGGCAAGGGTGGCACGGGTGTAGTATCCGCGGCACATCACCACGCTCGGGTGCTCCCCGTCGAGGTATGCTATGGCTGCCAGGTATCGGTCGGAACGGTTGGCGCGTGTATCGCCCCAGCTGCCGTTCTCCCCGCGTCCCGGCAGGTACTCGATGGTCTTCATGGCCGCGCCTGTGCGTCCGTTGAAGATGGTGAGGTATTCGGGCCCGCTCATGATGCGGCCCAGGGTGGCCTCGCTGTGCTCCCGGTAGTCGGCCGCCGGATCTCCGATCACCTTGCCGGTGCCGTCAACGGTGCCGTCGGAGGTCTTCACTACCATCTCGGCGCACCCGTCCCCGTCCAGGTCGTATACCATCATCTGGGTGTAGTGTGCCCCGGCGCGGATGTTGCGGCCGAGATTCACCCTCCATAGCCGTGTCCCGTCAAGTTTGATGCAGTCTATGAAAACGTCTCCGGTGTAGCCGTTGTGGGCGTTGTCGTGGGCGTTGGAAGGGTCCCACTTGAGGAAAATCTCATATTCTCCGTCCCCGTCCACATCTCCGATCGAGCAGTCGTTGGGCGTGTAGGTCGCAATCTCCCCGTTTGGCATGGTCTGGTCTGCTGGCGTGTCAAGCGGTATGGGGATGTAGCCCTGCGGGGCTCTTGCCGGCAGGGTGAAGCTTCCGCTTCTGAGTCTCCCCGCGTGTGGGCGCACCTCGTATGTGGCGGCGGCAGGGGAAGGGTTGGAGTCGACAAACCAGCACGCGTCACTGATGGCCTTGCTGTTGA
>CAKUYG010000052.1 GCA_934702165.1 uncultured Bacteroidales bacterium
TGCCCGTACCGAGGGTGCGGGCATCGTAGATTGTCTGGTCTTTTTGTACTTTAGCCATAATATATAATGAATGTTCTTAACTTATCCCATACGATGATGCTGCAAACAGGTATTATCACCACATCTCAGCAAAGATAACGCTAAAATAAGGAATTATCAGAAGATGTCAGAGTTTTTTGTTCTGATTACATGTCCTTCAGCGAAAGCCCGACATATTCTATCTTCCATTTCTTGTGATGAGATACAATAGCCTTCGATTTTGCAATCAGAGCTGAAATGCTGATTTTCTCCGGATTCCTCTTGCATTCGGCAATCAAGACCTCCTTATCATTCTCATCAACCGCAATCAGATCAATTTCGTTGTTTTCTCCGGGTTTTCCATTTCTCTCCGGTTCCCAATAATTTGCCACCATGTTATATTTCCCGGTTTCCATAAATTTCTGACGAAAATAAACTTCGAGCCGCTGCCCTGAAAACGTGTCATAATCAGCGAATATCTTCTCCCGCACAAATTCCATATTGCCGATTTCCACAGCGCTCCTGTATTTAAAAATGAAGCGGAACCAGAAAGTCAGGAAATTGTCCGAAATACAATATCTGACATTACGGGTATTGTCTCCGGCAAGATACGGCTTACGCTTCGCGATTATGTTGTAGTCCGCCTCCAACCGCTCCATAAAGCCACCTGTCTCAAACCCGACATAGCTCTTTATGTCGCCCCTTGATGTATGCCCGGCAGCAATTGCGGAAAGTATTGAAAAATAGTTTCCATAGTCCTTGCCGAACTCATCCGAAAGCATCTCTCGTCCTTCATCAATAAAGTAGGAACCCATTGAGACCGTGGCATTCACAATCGATTTTTTCGTTACGGCATTCTGATCTACAAGCAGCTCGACATACTTGGCGACACCTCCTGTAACCATATATAGAGACAAGAGGTCATCCGGCGTATAGTCTGGATTGTAATCGCCAAGAATTTCTTTCATCGTGCAGATTGAAAACGGGCGTATCTTGAAACGGGCCGTAGCTCTGCCATAAAGAGGTTCTTCCCTATCTTCAAAAATTTTCTTCATTTTCGAATATATGGAACCGCATATCACAAGATTGATGTGGCTATCCGCTTTATTGCTATCCCATATATCTTGAATGTCCGAAAAAATTGAGGCATTGGCATATCTGAGATTCTGAAATTCATCTAGCACGAGCGTGAAATTTCTCCGCTTGGATATACCCATAATAGCAGCGAGCAATCGACGAAATGAAGAAAAGTCGCCAAGTTCCTCTCCTAAAACACCACGCACGATATCAGAAAGTTCCTCACATAGAAGCGGTTCACTTTTCTTCCCGACGAAAAAATACAAAAACGGCGTTGAAGTAAAGGCTCTTTTTATCAAGGTCGTTTTACCGATACGTCTCCGTCCGGTCATAACTATCATCTGAGCATTTTCAGCGGACATTTTTTCATATTTCCGCAAGGCAACTACTTCGGCCTCTCTGTCATAAAACCTCATACGCACAAAATTTTTGTAACGACGGTTACTGTAACCGTCGTTACAAAAATACGTAAATTATATTATCTGACAATATGCGTGTATGTATGACCGTGTTATTCCCACTCTATGGTTGCAGGCGGTTTGGAGGAGATGTCGTAGACTACGCGGTTGATGCCGCGCACCTTTCGGATGATCTCATTGGAGACATCTGCCAGGAAATCATACGGAAGATGAACCCAGTCGGCGGTCATGCCGTCCACTGAAGTCACAGCACGCAGGGCCACGGTGCTCTCGTAAGTGCGTTCGTCACCCATCACACCCACACTCCTCACTGGAAGCAGGATGGTGCCGGCCTGCCAGATCGAATCGTACAGCCCATACTCGTGGAGTTTACCGATATAGATGGCGTCGGCCTCCTGGAGGATGGCGACTTTCTCCGGTGTGACTTCCCCGAGGATGCGTATCCCCAGTCCCGGTCCCGGAAAAGGATGCCGGCCGAGTATGGCAGGATCAAGCCCAAGAGCCTTACCTACGCGGCGCACCTCATCTTTGAAAAGAAGCCTGAGCGGCTCCACCACCTTGAGATCCATCTCCTTCGGGAGACCTCCTACATTGTGGTGGCTCTTTATGGTGGCTGAAGGTCCTTTGACGGAAGAAGATTCTATCACGTCCGGGTAGATCGTGCCCTGGGCAAGCCATCGGGCACCGGTGATGGTCTTGGCTTCAGCGTTGAAAACCTCCACAAAGTCACGGCCTATGATCTTGCGCTTTTTCTCCGGATCAGTCTCGCCAGCAAGATCGGAAAGGAAGCGGTCAGCAGCCCTTACCCCCTTGACATTCAGACCCATACCCTCATAGGAGCGGAGCACGTCCTCAAATTCATTTTTGCGCAGCAGCCCGGAGTCCACAAATATGCAGTGAAGCCTCTTGCCGATGGCACGGTGCAGGAGAAGAGCAGCCACGCTCGAGTCCACACCGCCCGAAAGACCGAGGATGACCTTGTCGTCCCCGAGCTGCTTTTTGAGCGACTCAACTGTAGACTCGACGAAATTCTCGGCAGTCCAGT
Source organism: uncultured Bacteroidales bacterium (assembly GCA_934702165.1). Lineage (GTDB taxonomy): Bacteria > Bacteroidota > Bacteroidia > Bacteroidales > UBA932 > Cryptobacteroides. The sequence goes on from CAKUYG010000052.1 coordinate 2,560, forward strand.
CCCCTGCGCAACCGCAGATGCCGATCACGAAGTTGCGCAGTATAGCGGTACCGCACTCGCTGTGGTGCACTTCAGGGTGGAACTGTATGCCCCAGACCTGCTCACCGCTGAAGCGGAAAGCCGCATTCTCCACGCTCTCCGTGGAGCCGATCACCTTTGTGCCCTCCGGCAGACGGGTGATTGTGTCTCCATGCGACATCCAGACCGTGGACTCGACAGGAATCCCAGAAAACAGAGGGTCGGCAGCATCCGCGACCTTGAGGGTGGCGCGGCCATATTCGCGAGAACCGGCCGGAGCCACATCCCCGCCGCCGTTATAGGCGAGCCACTGCGCACCATAGCAGATGCCGAGCAGAGGCAGGCGTCCCCTGATGCCGGAGAGGTCCGGCTGCGGAGCATCAGCATCCCTGACGGAAGCCGGGCTTCCGGACAGGATCACACCCTTGACTTCCGAAAGGTCGGAAGGTATCTTGTTGAACGGCCAGATTTCACAATACACCCCGATTTCACGCACTCTGCGCGCGATGAGCTGGGTGTACTGCGAGCCGAAGTCGAGAATCAGTATCTTATTCACCTCTTGTATAATTAGGGGTTTCTTTGGTGATGGTCACATCGTGAGGGTGGCTTTCGGCCATGCCGCTCGCGGTGACACGGGTGAAGCGGGCTTTCTTGAGATCTTCGAGAGTCCTGGCACCACAATAGCCCATACCGGAGCGGAGTCCGCCCACAAGCTGATAAACCGTCTCGGAAAGAGTGCCCTTATATGGAACACGGCCCACAATGCCTTCCGGGACAAGCTTGCTCAGATCAGTCTTGTCCTCCTGGAAATAACGGTCCTTGGAGCCGGCAGCCATCGCGTCGATGGAGCCCATACCCCTGTATGCCTTGAATTTACGTCCGTTGTAGATGATGGTCTCACCTGGAGACTCCTCGGTACCTGCAAACATGGAGCCGCACATCACACAGTCCCCGCCGGCAGCAAGCGCCTTGACGATGTCTCCGGAATAGCGGAGTCCGCCGTCCGCGATGAGACTTGCGCCGGAACCCTTAATGGCCTTATATGCCCCATAAATGGCGCTGAGCTGAGGCACGCCCACACCGGCCACAATACGGGTGGTGCAGATGGAGCCGGGTCCGATGCCTACCTTGACACCGTCAGCCCCGGCTTCCACAAGTGCGCGTGCACCCTCCTCCGTGGCGATGTTGCCCACCACCACATCAAGAGAAGGGAAATTCTTCTTGACTTTCTTGAGAAGCTCTATCACATTGTGGCTGTGCCCGTGGGCGCTGTCCAGCACCACGGCATCCACGCCTTCGGCGGCGAGAGCGGCCACCCTGTCCAGAGCATCGGCGGTGATACCCACCCCGGCAGCAACCCTGAGCCTGCCCTTGGAATCCTTGCAGGCATTAGGATGCAGACGCTCCTTGATTATGTCCTTATAGGTGATAAGGCCGACGATCCTCCCGTCCTTGTCCACGACAGGAAGCTTCTCGACCTTGTATTTTTGGAGAACACTCTTTACATATTCACGGTCCGTGCGGCTGTCCAGGATGGTGACAAGCCCTTCGGAGGTCATCACGTCCCTGATAAGAGCGCTTGTATCCTCGAGGAAGCGCACGTCACGGTTGGTCACGATACCCACAAGCCTGCCTTCCGAATCGGTGACAGGAATACCCCCGATGCGGTTGTCATGCATGAGCTGGAGAGCGTCGGCGACGGTCTGGTCCTGGTTGACAGTGACCGGATCGTTGATCATACCGTTCTCGGAACGCTTCACCCGGCGCACCTGAGCAGCCTGGGCGGCGATGCTCATATTTTTATGAATCACGCCGATACCACCTTCTCTTGCAATTGCGATGGCCATCGGCGCTTCTGTTACTGTATCCATGGCAGCGGACACGATCGGGATGTTGAGACTGATGTTGCGTGAAAACCTGCAACCGAGACTGACCTCGCGCGGCGTGACTTCCGAATACGACGGAATCAGAAGCACATCGTCGAAGGTGAGCCCTTCCATAGCGATTCTTTCTTCTACAAATGACATTTTATGAGGAACTGTTTATGACCTGCAAAGGTAATCAATTATTTTCTTTTCTCTTGCGCTTCTGGTACATCTGCCATGTATTATAACAGTTGTGCCAGATGCTGTAGAACCCTTCGGCAACCGAAGTCACCGGGGAGAAGAAGGTGTAACCCATCCACATGCCGAACACCGTGTTCTTCTGCCCGAAAGCCTGCCCGGCCGATACGGGACATGCGAACTTCTTGCCGATCCTGCGCCCCGCCCAGAACTGGAAAGCACAGGCAATAAGCGAGGCGGCAAACACCTGGCCCACAGCCGAAGCGCCCGAAGTGTTGTGCACTATCGACCTGGTGCTCATCAATATGGCGAGGCTCAGGGAAACCGACCAGATATAGAAGGCCAGATTCGGAAAACCGAGCAGCCACCTGTGGAAACGGGGCAGCAGAAGCCTCACGGCCCAGGCGGCCAGCGCCGGCAATATGAGAAGCGGGAAAACCTTGGCGAGAATGCTGATGAAAGCGCTGAAAAACGACACTCCGGCAGCCGGGTGCACCAAAGGCACCATAAGCGGGACAAGTATCGCGTCCGCGACATTGATCAGCACCGTATACGTGACGACTCCGGCCATGTTGCCACCGAGTTTGCCGGTCACCACAGCGCAGGCGGTGGCCGTAGGGCAGATGACACAGAGGGCAAGAGCCTCGAAAAAATAACGCAGCGGCAGCCCGGGGACAAAAGCGATGACAAGAGCGAGCAGGACGAAAATGGAACACTGCAACAGCAGTACCCTGTGCATCCAGTGGTGCAGGCGCAGCTGACGGGGCTCTATCCTGGAAAAACTCAGGAAGAGCATTATGAAAATCAGAACCGGCTGAAGGTGAGTTATGAACGACTCCAGAAACGGTCCGGCCGGATGCAGTGCCGGGATGGCGGCATATACAAGATAGGCCGAGGCCCCCACCACCATTCCGATTATGAGGGCCCAGTCCTTGAGGAACTTCTTGAGTGTGTATCTGTATTCTGCCATCAGGCCTTGTCCTTCATCCTTTCGAGGAAACACTCTATAGTGTTCTGCATCAGCATCGCTATCGTCATCGGGCCGACCCCTCCCGGCACCGGCGTGAGATAGCCCGCCTTGCGGGAGACGGATTCGTAGTCCACATCACCGGTGAGTTTGCCTTCGGCGTTGCGGTTCATGCCCACGTCTATCACCACGGCCCCAGGTTTCACCATGTCCCCCGTGACCACATTTTCCTTGCCGACAGCCACCACGAGGATGTCCGCCTGCAATGTGACGGCCTTGAGATCAGGGGTGCGTGAATGGGCTATGGTAACCGTTGCGTTCTCATCGAGCAGGAGCTTTGCCACCGGCTTGCCCACGATGTTGCTCCGGCCCACCACCACGGCGTTTTTGCCCGCGATCGGCACCCCGGTGCTCCTGATGAGCTCAATGATGCCCTTCGGGGTGCACGGTTTGATGCAAGGGGTTCCAAGCCAGAGGGCGCCCACGTTGAGGATATGGAAGCCGTCCACATCCTTCTCCCTCGCGATTGAGTAGATCACCTTGGATTCATCGATATGCTTCGGGAGAGGGAGCTGTACGAGGATCCCGTCCACGGAGTCGTCCCCGTTGAGGGATGCTATCATGTCGAGCAGTGCCTTCTCGGACACCGACTCCGGCATGGATACGAGCCTGGAGTTCATACCCACGTAAGTGGCTGCCTTGACCTTGTTGCGGACATATACCTGGCTGGCGGGGTTCTCCCCCACTATTATCACGGCCAGAGATGGCTTGCGGCCGTATTTCACTTCGAGCAGAGGCACCTGCTCCTTTATCCTGTCCTTGACGGCGAGCGAAATCGCCTTGCCGTCTATGACAGCGGCTCTTGAACATTCCATTGCGAAATGGGCTATATCGTTGCGATAGAAAAGATTGTCACACTTGATGCGGGCGATGTCGGAATAGACTTTGCGGCGCGCTTCGAAGATGTCCTTTCCCCGGGCGACTACCATCAGCACACGGCCGCCCGCTGTGACGAGCTGCCCGTCCCTGAGGGCTGTCCCCATGGAATACACCTTCGCGTCCGCTATGTCGTCCACCCCTTCGATGACGGCCCCCTTGTCATAATGTCCAGGGTAGCCTTTTGAGGCTAATACCACTCCCATGGTGACCGCATCTTCCCACTTGAGCTGAGGCATCGGGGATGAAGAGGCCACCGCTTCGAAGACTTCATAGATGTCGCTTTCCAGCAGAGGAAGCACGACTTCCGTCTCAGGGTCGCCGAAGCGAGCGTTGAACTCGATCACCTTGATGCCTTGCGGGGTCTTCATGAGTCCGCCGTAGAGCACTCCGGACAGAGGACGGCCCACGGCACACATGGCCTTGGCCGTCTTGACCATTATCTCATTGTAGGCGAAAGCCTTGTCTTCTTCGGTAATAAAAGGCAGACCCGTGTAGGCACCCATGCCGCCTGTGTTCGGCCCCTTGTCGCCGTCATAAGCCCTCTTGTGGTCCTGGGCGAGAGGCATCGGGCAGACATTCTCCCCATCCACGAAGCACATGAATGAAAACTCCGGCCCTTCAAGCCAGTCTTCGATCACCACCTTGCCCTCGCCGAAAGCCCCGTCCAGAAGCATTCCACGGAGAGCCGCATCGGCCTCGGCACGGTCGGAAGCTATCACGACCCCCTTGCCTGCCGCAAGCCCGTCATACTTGATGACGGCCGGATATGGGCGGGAATCCACGTACGCCATGGCCTCATCATAGGAAGTAAAAGAGCGGTAAGCCGCAGTAGGAATACCGTTTTCCTCCATGAGGTGCTTGGCGAACTCCTTGCTGCTCTCTATCATGGTAGCTGCGCGGGTATGGCCGAAAATCTTAAGCCCGGCCTCACGGAAACTGTCCACAATCCCCACGGCAAGCGAGGCCTCCGGCCCTACTACTGTGAGGTCAATGCCCTCCTTGATGGCAAAAGCCTTGAGGGACTCGATGTCAGTGTCCGATATGGGCACGAGAGTGGCCTGTTTCGATATGAGAGCGTTGCCAGGGGCGCAGAAGATCTGCGACACTTGCGGAGAACGGCTCAGAGCATCCACTATGGCATGGCAGCGTCCGCCGCCGCCGACTACAAGAACTTTTTTCATTTCCTAATGCTTAAAGTGTCTTACCCCTGTCATCAGCATGGTGATGCCGCACTCGTCAGCCTTGGCCACGGCATCGTTGTCGCGGATGCTGCCTCCCGGCTGTACTATGGCGCTCACCCCGTACTGCGCTGCCAGGGCCACAGTGTCGTCAAACGGCAGGAAGCCGTCAGAAGCAAGTACCAGTCCGTCGGTATAACCCGCCTCCCGGGCCTGCTTGAGGGCTATCTCGGCAGAGCCCACACGGTTGGTCTGTCCGGCACCGACACCTATGGTATGCCCGTCACGCACTACCGCTATTGCATTGGACTTGATATGCTTGACTATCCTCCATCCGAAGTCGATGTCACGCATCTGCGCTTCTGTGGGCTTGGCCTTGGTCACGCACATGTCCGCCGTCAGTTTCTCCACACAGGTGTCAAGCTGCTGGGCGAGCATGCCTCCACATACGCTGATATACTGCATCTGAGGCTTGGCGTCAGGAGTCATGTCCACTTTGAGGACACGGAGGTTCTTCTTGGAGGAGAGAATCTCTAGGGCCTCCGGAGTGAATGAAGGCGCGATGACTATCTCGAGAAATATAGGCTTCATCCCCGCTGCAACTTCGGCTGTGAGTTCCCTGTTGACGGCCACAATGCCGCCGTAGATGCTCACCTTGTCGGCCTCGTAAGCCGCCTGCCAGGCCTTCTCTATGGTCTCTCCCACAGCAGCCCCGCAAGGGTTCATGTGCTTGAGCGCCACGCAGAAAGGTTCACTGAAGTCACGAAGTACACAGAGCGCCGCGTTGGCGTCCTGGATATTGTTGTATGAGAGTTCCTTACCCTGGATCTGCTCCGCAAACGGAAGAGCGTATGAGCACTTCTGGGCCCCGGCGTAGAACTTGGCGCTCTGGTGAGGGTTCTCCCCGTAGCGGAGGGACTGCTTGAGCTCGTACTCAAGGAAGAGCTTCTCTGTGAGCCCTGCCTGGGCACGCATATAACGTGCAATGCAGATATCATACTCGGCCGTATGGGTGTAGGCCTTTGCTGAGAGTTTGAGCCTCGTCTCATCGGAGGTGGACCCGGCGGACTTGAGTTCGGAGAGCACATTGTCGTAATCTGCAGGATCGCAGATCACCGTCACATCCCTCCAGTTCTTGGCCGAACTGCGGAGCATGGACGGCCCGCCGATGTCTATGTTTTCTATAGCGTCAGCCATGGTGACTCCTTCTTTGGCTATAGTCTGGCGGAAAGGATAGAGGTTGACGCATACGAGGTCAATCGGCGTTATCCCCTGCTCAGATAGGGTCTGCATGTGTGAAGGAAGGTCACGTCTTGCAAGCAGGCCGCCGTGGACCTTCGGATGAAGTGTCTTCACCCTCCCGTCAAGGATCTCCGGAAAACCGGTCACCTCACTTATCCCGATTGTCTTGATTCCGCTGTCCTCCAGCAGTTTCTGAGTACCTCCGGTGGCTACTATCTCCCAACCCAGAGAGACGAGGCCCTCCACAAACGGCACCAGGCCGGTCTTGTCACTGACGCTGACCAAAGCTCTTTTGCTCATATATCTCAATTATTTATAAGTCTTGCTATTGTTTCTACATAGAGCGCATGCTCTATCTTCTGTCCGAGACGATGTACTTCCGCCGGATCATCCCCATCGTACTCAAAGGCACGTTGGGCGATTATGCGGCCTCCGTCCAGTTCAGAATTCACATAATGGATGGTGATGCCGTAGACCTTGACGCCATACTCGACGGCCTGCTCTACAGCATGAGCCCCACGGAATGCGGGGAGCAGCGAAGGATGGATGTTGATGATACGTCCACCGTAGGCGTCGAGCAGCACATCGGAGACGATGCGCATGTAACCGGCCAGGCACACCAGATCCACACCGAGCGCATCCATCCTGGAGACTATCTCCTTTTCGAAATCAGCCTTGCTTGCATAGTCCTTGGGGGAGAAAACAAAACTCTCCACCCCACGCGCCGCAGCCTTGCCCACGACAGCCGCCGAAGGCTTGTCACAGACCATCAGGACGACATCGGCATCGAGCCTCCCGTCCTTGCATGCGTCATCTATGGCCTCGAAATTCGAGCCGGTGCCGCTGGCGAAGACGGCAAGTTTTTTTCTCTCGCCCATATCAGATGATGTTGACACCAGGAGTGCCGGTGACCTTGCCGATCACAGAAGCCTTCTCTCCATGGCTCTCAAGGATGGAAATGGCCTTCTGCGCCTCGGAAGGGTCGAGTACGATGACCATGCCTATACCCATGTTGAAGATGTTGAACATCTCCCTGTGCGGCACGCCGCCCCATTTCTCAAGCATTTTGAACACAGGAAGAATCTCCCAGGTCCCTTCATGGATCTCCAGGCCCTGTCCGTCGTGGAGCACGCGCGGGATGTTCTCATCGAAGCCACCACCTGTGATATGGCTGATACCGTGCACATCGCAGCTGCGGATCACATCCAGCACCTGCTTGACATAAATCCTGGTCGGGGTCAGGAGAACCTCGCCAAGAGTCCTGCCACCGAACTCGGCTACAGCATCGCCGTATGATAGTCCGTTGTCTGCAACTATCTTGCGTACAAGGCTGAAGCCGTTGGAATGGACACCGGTGGAAGCTATGCCCACAAGCACATCCCCCTCCTTGACCTTGCTTCCGTCTATAAGCTTTGATTTCTCGACCACGCCCGTGGTGAAGCCGGCGATGTCATATTCGCCACCCTCATACATCCCGGGCATCTCGGCTGTCTCTCCACCCACAAGGGCGCAGCCGGCCTGCCTGCATCCTTCCGCAACTCCTGCCACGATGGCCTCGACCTTCGACGGTTCGTTGTGTCCGACAGCCACATAATCAAGGAATATGAGAGGTTCAGCACCCTGAGCGAGAACATCGTTGACGCACATGGCCACGGCGTCGATGCCGACAGTGTCATGCTTGTCCATCGCAAAGGCGATCTTGAGCTTGGTCCCCACACCGTCAGTGCCGCTGACAAGCACCGGCTCCCTGACTCCGAGAGATGAAAGGTCAAACATTCCTCCGAACGAGCCTATGCCACCCATCGAGCCGGGGCGGACCGTAGAGGCCACGTGCTGCTTTATGCGGCGGACCACTTCATAGCCCGCTTCCAGATTGACTCCGGCGTTTTCGTATGATTTTGCCATATATGATTGGTTTATTTTTCTATGGATTCGAGGCGGTGCAGAACCTCCTCGTATGAAGGCATTATGTTGCCGAGATCATGGCGGAAGCGGTCCTTGTCGAGCTTCTTCCCCGTGGCGATATCCCAAAGTCTGCAGGTATCAGGGCTGATCTCGTCAACGACCACAATATGCCCATGTTCGTCTTTGCCAAACTCCAGCTTGAAGTCCACGAGGGTGATGCCTGCACGCCTGAAGACATCAGTCAGGATGGAGTTGGCCTTGCGCGCCATGCCGTAGATGGCAGACAGCTCGTCTCCGGTCACTATGTCCAGAGCCAGAGCCTGGGTGTCATTGATCATCGGATCCCCCAGAGCCGCATCCTTATAATAAAGATCGTATATGGGTACGGAAGGCTTAGTGCCTTCATCAAGGGCAAGCCTGTCCGCGAGAGAACCGGCGATCAGATTGCGCGAGACCACCTCAAGCGGAATCAATGTGCAAGTGCGGCACAGCTGCTCCCGCTCTCCAAGCAACGAGATGAAATGGGTTCTGAGCCCCCCACGCTGAAGGCAGTCCATCAGGAAGGCTGAAATCCTGTTGTCCACAATCCCCTTTCCCGGGAAAAGGGCAGTCTTGACATTGTTGTACGCCGAGGCTACATCCTGGAAACTGAGCACCACCTTGCCGGGGTCGTCGGTCGCATAGACCAGCTTCTCATTGGATTCGCCAAGCAATTCTCCTTTGACCATATCTTATTTCTTGCGGAAATACCTTACAGCGTTTTCAAACAGAGGCTGGGACATCTCCTCCTCTATGTTCTTGAACACATTGTTCTCGTAGCGCTCGGAGTGTCCCATCTTGCCGAGGATCTGGCCGTCCGGGCTGATTATGCCCTCGATGGCGTAGAACGAGCCGTTAGGGTTGGCCGGTGACGCCATGGTCACCTGCTCCATCACCGGATCGGCGTACTGGAAGGCCACCTGGCCTGCGGCGAAGAGCTCCCGGGCAAGGGTTTCACCTACCACGAACTTGCCTTCTCCATGGCTTACGGCGATAGTATGCAAGTCACCCTCCTTCATCCCTGAAAGCCAAGGGGAACGGGTCGAGCAGACACGGGTGGTGACCATGCAGGAGACGTGACGGTTGATGTCGTTGCGGAAGAGGGTCGGGGATTCGCTGGTGACAGCCCCGGCCTTGCCGTACGGGAGAAGCCCGCTCTTGACGAGGGCCTGGAAACCGTTGCAGATGCCGAGAATAAGTCCTCCCCTATCCACAAGGGCCTGGATTTCCAAGGCTATCTCTTTGTTCTCAAGCACATTGGCTATAAATTTGCCGCTTCCGTCAGGCTCGTCTCCCGCGGAGAATCCCCCGGCGAGGGCAAGTATCTGACACTCGGAGATGTTCTTTTTCATCTCGGAGATGGATTCGAGCACGTCTGTGGCCGTGAGGTTGCGGAACACCCCGAAACGGACAGTGGCGCCTGCCTTGCGGAAGGCCTTGGCAGTATCGTAGTCGCAGTTGGTTCCCGGGAACACCGGTATATAGACAAGCGGATGCTCCACAGGGCCGCCCTCATAGTGAGGCTCCTTATAGGCAGTAGCTTCGCACTTGACGTTCAGCATAGACT
>CAKUYG010000053.1 GCA_934702165.1 uncultured Bacteroidales bacterium
TACAAGCCGGGTTATAGAGAAAAACTGCAGAAACTCTATAACCCGGCGCTGAAATCGTTGTCCAGCGGCATCTTTATGTTTAGATTATAGTCGAAGTGAGCGAAAACACTATACCCCGAACACTATGCTCCGCCCTGTACTCTCCCGTGCGCATGGCGATATTCGCTATACGGGTGACCACAAGTACATACAATGAGAAAACGGAGCTGTAGTGTATGGAGCATATCATAGTGCAACGACAGAGGTGGCAGGAGCTCAGCACAAAAGCCTCGCCCCTGCCACCTCTATCTCCTGCGTAATCTGAAAACAGCAGGAGGAGAACCGCTCAGTCAGTTACAGTGTTTTCTACCGTCCAATAATACGGAACTTCACCATCATTAAACTCAAATTCAGCCCTTTTGTGGACGGCTCCTATGATTGTCCCAGGCGAATCATAACGACTAAGCCAACCATACAACGGATCAGAAGCGTCTCCCCTTGATTTCGCTTTTATGGTGACTTTCACAAGCTTCGAACAGCCCGCAAACATGCTTGCATAACAGTTGTTCACAAGGGTCTCCGCCTTCAGAATCGGCGACTCCGTGAGTGCTGTTTCCTCGAACATGCCTTTACAGCAATACGGTGCTAATGTAGATGCATCTATCTGCGGTGCTATTTCAAGTTTCGTACAGCCATGGAACATATCCATATAGCAAGACTGCTTTAATGTCTCTGCCGGAAGCACTTTAGGGGCTTTTTCAAGACTTGAGCAACGGATAAACATCTCTTCATAACAAGCGTTTTCCAATGTTTTTGCCGGCAATGCCGGGGTGGAAGTCAGGTTCCCACAATACGAAAACATTGATTTGTAGCAGTTTTCAGCCAAGACCTCTGCTGGAAGAAGACTCTCTGGTACGGAAGTCAATCCGGCACAATTGTAGAACATCCCCTCATAACAGTTCGTAGCCAAAGAGGTTGCCGGCAATTCCGGAACCGATGTCAGACTCTGGCAGTTTAAGAACATTGTCGCATAGCAAGATGCCTCCATTGCCTCAGCCGGGAGTTTCGGGCCAGTGGTCAAGCCGGAGCCATTGAACATTGAGCTATAACAACTCGTAGCCAAGTTCTCGGCAGGAAGAAGATCCTCAGGTACGGATGTCAGGCCTGTACAGCCTCTAAACATCCCTGAGTAGCAGGATTCCTTCAGAGTAGTGGCTGGAAGAACCGAAACACTTTTAAGATTTGTACAACCTTTGAACATCTCATAATAGCACTTTTCAGCTAACTCGGTTGCAGGAAACTCTGGAGTGGATGTCAAGCCAGAGCAGTTTCTGAACATCGCATAATAGCACTTACTCGCAAGGGCAGTTGACGGAAGTGCTGGAGCGGAAACCAATTCTTTACTATCTGCGAACAGTGCGATGAATATGGCATCAGCGGTATTCACCGTACAGTAATTCTCGTAATCGACCAAGGTCCTGATATCACCCGTACAGCGCACCGGAACAGAAGCATCGCCAAAACTGATACGCCCGTTCTCCCCAGTGCCAGTGCTGCTCTTCCCTCGAAGCCGCAGATTTCCCAATTCGCCTCCAAAAGGTACCGCACTCTTTTCATCCAATCTGATCCAATTGCCATTACCAACGGAATATTCGAAAATCATCTCCGCCGCGAAAGAGCTGTACAGACTTTTCATCTTGAATGTCTGCTCCGCATCAGCGGAGAAAGTCACGTAAGGGGTGGTGTCGTCTTCCTGCAGGTCGCTCGCGGAAATCTCTCCGAGGTTGACCACCTTGCTCTTGTCTATATCGGGGTCATTGCCCGACTCCCTATATTTCTCTTTGCCCGCCGCATCAGTAAAGACAAGCCTGAATCCGGAAGACAAAGTCACAGGAAGGACTGCAATATAATAAGACGAACCGGCCTTGATGTCTCCGGAGATAGAGACAGCAGAACTTTCGGCCACCTTGCTCGCGATCGACGGAGTATCCCCGTTCATCTTCAGACTCAGTTTACCGGCGAGGATACCCGACTCGCCATTTCTTACAAAAGTTATCTTCTTGCAGTCGAACAGCGGAGTCACCTTCACATAGCCCACGACGTTCTTGAACTTCAGACTCAGGCTGCCGGACTCCGTCTGCGCCAGCATAAGCGCCGCTTCCGGGTCGAAAGACCCAGCCACCGCCGTCTGTTCGTTTTTCAGGGTCACGCCATACAAAACACCATCGCTCATGGTAACCCCGCTTTGATAAGGATAAAGAGCGATATATTTGTCGGCTTTATGAATTCCAGCATCGCTGTCAAACGTCGCTGAAGTTTCGCCTGCACCGGACGTTAGAGTATACTTTGTATTGCTCTTGCCGTCAAAGACCGAAATGGCATCCGATTCAGACCAATTCACAGCCCTGCCATCCGCTCCCACTGAAGTGCGGGTTTGTGTGCCCTCCTGGGTCGCGCTGAATGTGACTTTGACGAGTTTGCCGCCTGACGGGGCATCCGAGGTGATGTTTTCTTTGGCGCAGCCGACTGTCAACATCAAGGCCGCAAGGCAGAATGCCGTTCTGATACTTGTTTTCATAGGCCTACCAAGTGAAAAGTTCTTCTTCAAGGTTCTGCGTGCTGCCGCCCGTAAGCACAGCCTGTTCCAGTTCTACATCCAAAACCTGAACGCACGGAGGCAGGTATGTCAGGCGTGCATCACCCCCCCCCTATTATTTGTAGCTTAATCATATAAAATAATTTATAGTATTTTTCATCCGAAGTCTTCCGTCAGATTCCCAAACGCAATAAAGTTACGACAAAAATTTATTTTTCACAATTATCCTCCTCTCCGTACAGAAAGAAGCCCTCTCCTGTACGGGACGCCTCTGTGGACACACGCGGTACAGAAACAGGCCTCCTGCTGTACGGGAGGCACTTGCAGGACCGTCCGGCACAGAAAAAGGCACTGTGGTGTACGGCAACCCTGCTTGATGGTCGGAGGGTGAACTTTTGGATGCGGAAAGAGAGTGGCGCAGGGGTCTGGTGCAGTTCAGGAGGTAGGGGTGTAAAGCGCTGAAAACACCTAAACCTTTGCTGACGGGGTGTCGCAGAGCGCTGCGGACATCCGGTGAGCCTGTACACCACACCTTTCAATAACGGTGTCTATCTGCGGATAAAATTCCGCGATTTTCTTTGAAAGTTGCAGGAAATTTCCTGCAACTTTTTAACATTTGTGCCGGATAAACACCGCAATATATCATGCAGATGTTCGGATTCCTGTATTGATATAGCCAAATCCTGAAAGAAAGATGCGCAGGGACGGAAGGTGGCAGGGGCGAGGCTTTTGTGTTGAGCCCCTGCCACCTTCCGTCCCTGCGCCAGCCGGCTTTTACCGCACCTTGGCGTCGCAGTACCAGCAGCGGGTGACGCGGCCGGTGGTGCGTTTGAAGCGCGGTTCGACCTTCTCGTTGTTGCAGATGCACTTAGGATTGCTGCAGTGCAGTGACGGGTCGGTGAGCCACTCTTCCTGCGGCATGCTGTGGCTGCTGTCATCCTTCCACTCAAGGAGTTTGCAGATGAGCGCCATACGGACGAATTTTCCGTTCTCCACCTGTCGGAAGTAGGCTGCGCGCGGATCGGCGTCCACTTCGGTGAGGATCTCGTTGACCCTCGGGAGCGGGTGAAGCACGGCCATCTTCTCTTTGGCGAGGGACATTCTCCTCGCGTCCAGCACGAAGCTGTCCTTGACCCTGTCGAATTCGTCCTCGTCCAGGAAGCGCTCTTTCTGGACTCTCGTCATGTAGAGCACGTCAAGTTCCGGAAGTACTTCGTCCAGATTGCCGGTCTCTTTGTATTCTATGCCCTTGCTGTCGCAGACATCCTGTTTGATGTAGTCCGGAAGTCTGAGTTCGTCTGGGGCGATCAGTACGACCCTGACATCCTTGTAGCGGGAGAGGGCTTTGATGAGGGAGTGCACCGTACGCCCGAAGCGCAGATCTCCGCAGAAGCCGATGGTGATCCCGTCTATCCTGCCGAGTTCGCGCTTGATGGTGAGAAGGTCGGTAAGGGTCTGGGTCGGGTGGCTGTGGCTGCCGTCCCCGGCATTGATGATCGGCACCTTGGCCACTTCAGCGGCCACAAGGGGCGCACCCTCAAGATGATGGCGCATCGCGATGATGTCGGCGAAGCATCCCACCACGCGGATGGTGTCCTGCACTGTCTCGCCCTTGCTGACAGATGAACTCTTGGCATCGGAGAAGCCGAGGACGTTTCCTCCCAGCTCCATCATGGCCGAGGTAAAGCTCAGGCGCGTGCGTGTGCTCGGCTCGTAGAAGAGGGTGGCGAGCTTGCGGTGGGCCATGAGGTCCTGATATTTGGCCCTGTCCCTGATTATGTCCTCGGCGAGGGCGATTATCTGATCGGTCTCCTCACGGGTGAGGTCCATAGGGTCTATAAGGTGCTTCATAAGCTGTCTCTGAATTCTATGATTTTGTTCTTCCATTCCGGGGCGATGTAGCCCTCTTCCGCAGCGACTTCCACGAGGGTGTCGAGGTTGCTCAGAGAGTAGTTGACGGTACCTGCGCCGGCTATCCTCATGAGACCTTTTTTGATGCCGTAGGTGAAGATGCTGGCGATGCCGAGCACCTCCGCCCCTTCTTCACGGAGTGCCTCCACTACATCGATGCAGCTGCCGCCGGTGGAGATGAGATCCTCGATGACCACCACTTTGGTGCCCTTGTCCATCTTGCCCTCTATGCGGTTGCCGCGTCCGTGGTCTTTGGCTTCGCCGCGTACATAGCCCATCGGAAGTCCGAGGATGGAGGCGGTGATGGCAGCGTGGGCGATTCCGGCCGTGGATGTGCCCATAAGCATCTGGCACTCAGGGTAATGTTTCATCACGAGAGTGGCCAGTCCGATCTCGATTTTCTGTCTCACCTCCGGGGCGGACAGGGTCAGACGGTTGTCACAGTAGATAGGGCTTTTGATCCCGCTGGCCCAAGTGAACGGTTCCTCCGGGCGGAGGAATACTGCCCCTATAGAAAGGAGCTCCTTTGCGATGATTCTCTCCATATCGATTATTTGTTCAGAAATTCTTTGACACATCTTCTGTAGGCAGCCACAGGGTCGGCGGCCGCGGTGACTGGACGGCCCACCACTATGTAGTCAGAGCCGATTTCCCTGGCTCTGGCGGGGGTGGTGATACGTGACTGGTCGTCGGCTGCCGAATCGGCGAACCTCACTCCCGGGGTGACGGTGAGAAAGCCCTGCCCGCAAGCACTCTTGACCATACCGGCCTCGAGAGGGGAGCATACGACCCCGTCCAGCCCGGCCTCGCGCGCGTTGGAGGCGTAGTGGACGATGACATCGTTGATCGGTGCATCTATGAGCAGTTCGCGGTGCATCCGTTCTTCGCTTGTGGAGGTGAGCTGGGTCACTGCTATCAGCAGCGGACGGCTTCCGTCCGGGCGGGTGAGGCCCTCAAGGCCGGCCCTCATCATCTCTATGGTGCCGGCGGCATGTACGTTGCACATGTCCACATCCAGTCCGGAGAGCACACGGCAGGCCTTCCTCACGGTGTTGGGGATGTCGTGGAGCTTGAGATCAAGGAAGATCCTGTGTCCGCGTTCGCGTATGTCCCTCACAATCTGCGGCCCCTCGCTGTAGAAGAGCTCCATGCCTATCTTGACGAACGGTCTCTCGCCATCTCCGAAAAGGGAGAGGAAGTCCATCGTCTCTTTCCTGCCGCTGAAGTCGCAGGCTATGATCACGTCTTTTGCCATATTATATGATTCCTTGTATGTCAGACAGTTTCTCTATTCCGAGATTTTCCATGACCCCCGGAAGCGCATTTATTATCTCCGGGCAGGCGTAAGGGTTGCGGATGTTCTCCGCACCGACCTGCACAGCCGTGGCACCTGCCATCATCATCTCCACCACGTCCTCCGCGCTGGCCACGCCCCCGCATCCCATCACAGGTATCTTGCAGGCCTTGGAAACTTGATAAACCATTCTCAGAGCTACCGGGAATATGGCCCGTCCGGAGAATCCGCCCATCCCGGCGGCCACCACCGGCCTGCGCCGGCGTATGTCTATCCTCATGCCGAGCAGGGTGTTGATGAGTGTCAGCCCGTCGGCCCCGGCGTCCTCACAGGCGCGTGCGATCTCCACTATGTCGGTCACGTTTGGGCTGAGCTTGATGAATACTGGCTTGCTGCACGCTGCCTTGACCGCCGCCGTGACCTGGGCTGCCGCAGAGGCACAGGTGCCGAAGGCCATACCGCCATTGTGAACGTTGGGGCAGGAGACGTTGACTTCTATGATGTCAATCCCCGGACAGGAGTCGGCCTTGGTGCAGTTGCGTGCGTATTCTTCTATGGAGAAACCGCTTATGTTGGCGATCACGGTCTTGTGGTATATCTTCCTGAGCGCAGGGACTTTCTCGCTCACGAGGACGTTGATCCCCGGGTTCTGCAGTCCCACGGAGTTGAGCATCCCGTCGGGGCACTCGGCTATGCGCGGGGTCGGGTTGCCGAAGCGCGGCTGCTCTGTGGTGCCCTTGAGGCTGATTCCTCCGAGTATGTTGAGGTCGAAAGCGTCCGCCATCTCAAGCCCGAAGCCGAAAGTGCCGCTGGCCGGAATCACTGGGTTGTCGAGCCGGATACCGCAGAGATTGACTGAAAGATCCTTTACCATATTATTTCTTCTTTTTTGAATACCGGCCCGTCCTTGCAGATCCTTCTGGCCCCGACCGTGGTGTGGCAGCTGCATCCGTAGCAGAATCCGGCTCCGCAGCCCATCCTCTCTTCAAGACTGGCCTCGCCGCTGCAATCGATGGCTCCGCAGACGGCCTGCATCATCTTCATCGGCCCGCAGGTGTAGAAAAAATCATATTCCGGGGCCGCCTGCCTGATCGCATCGGTCACAAATCCCTTCGTCCCCTCGCTCCCGTCCATCGTGGCGATGTGCAGACCAGCTCCGAGACTCCGGTATTCTTCGGCGAGGACAATCTCGTCAGCCTTATTGAACCCCAACACCACGTTGACCTCCCGTCCTGCCGCGAGGAGCTCTTTTGCAAGCAGATACAGCGGCGCGGCTCCGAGCCCGCCTCCGATGAGAAGGGCTTTGGAACGGCATGATTCAGGGGTGAAACCGTGCCCCAGGCCGCATAGCAGTTCAAGGTTTTCCCCTGGCTGCATCCCGGCCATTTTGAGTGTGCCCTCTCCGACTGTCTTGTAGAGCAGGGCAAGGCTTCCAGGGCCGCAGTCACAGACCGATATCGGCCTGCGAAGGAAGAACCCGTCCAGGGCTATGTCCACGAACTGCCCGCTCCGGCACGGTTCCATCTCCGGGCAGTTGAGCTGCAGGCGGAACGTGTCCCGTGCCACGGGAGTGTTGGACTGTATGGTGAATTTCAGTTTTTGCATGGATAAATGATTTCCCCGTCTTTCAGGGTGAGTTTCACTTTGCCGTAGACTTCCTTCCCTTCAAACGGGGTGGAATGCCCCATGGAGAGGAAACTGGAACTGTCTATCAGGTACTTGGAGTTGAGGTCGATCACGGTGATGTCCGCCCTGGCTCCATCCTCAAGTTTGCCGCCGCCGAGGCGGAATATGTTTCTCGGTGAAGAACAGAGCGCTTCGGTGAGTCTCTCAAGACTGAGCTGCCCCGTGCGGACGAGGTTGGTGTAGAGCACAGGGAAGGCTGTCTCAAGTCCGGTGATGCCCATGGCGCTGCCTTCCAGTCCCCGTGATTTCTCTTCGGCGCTGTGCGGTGCGTGGTCGGTGGCTATCGCGTCTATCGTCCCGTCTTTCAGGCCTTCCAGCAGGGCGGCCCGGTCGGTTTCGCTGCGCAGGGGCGGGTTCATCTTGAACCTTCCGTCTTCTTTCAGATTGTCCTCGGTGAGGCAGAGGTAGTGGGGTGCCGTCTCGCAAGTGACCCTCACGCCACGGCTCTTGGCCTCGCGGATCAGTTCCACGCTCTCGGCTGTGGAGATATGGCAGACGTGGTAGCGGCAGCCTGTCTGCGCACAAAGTTCAAGGTCGCGCTTTATCTGGCCCCACTCGCTCTCTGAGCAGATGCCCCGGTGGCCGTGCTCGCGACAGTAGCGTCCGTCGTGGATGTAGCCCCCGCGGAGCAGGCTGTTGTCCTCGCAGTGGGCCGCGATTATCACGTCCTCGCGTGCTGCGGCTTCCATGGCTTTGAGCATCATCTCCCCGTCCTGTACTCCGCTCCCGTCGTCGGAGAACGCGACGCAGTGTCTCTTGAGGGCAGCCATGTCCACGAGTTCCAGGCCCTTGCGGCCTTTGGTGATGGAGGCGTACGGGAGGACTTCCACAACTGCATCCCGGTCGATGATCTCCTGCTCCGCTGCCAGGTGCTCCGGACTGTCCGGGACAGGATCGAGGTTCGGCATGGCGCAGACCGTGGTATATCCGCCTGCCGCCGCCGCGAGCGAGCCGCTGCGGATTGTCTCTTTATAGGAGAATCCGGGTTCCCGGAAGTGCACGTGGATGTCGGCGAAGCCGTAAGAAACGAGGCAGCCTGAGGTGTCGATGATGCGAACGCCCTCTCCGACCTGCAGCTTGTGTCCCTTCCTGCAGATGATGCCGTCCCTGACAAGGATGTCGGGACCGCTGCCTCTGAGCAAAATGTCCTGGATCATTGAGCGGATTTTTCAATGATTGCAGCGCAATCACGCAAAGGTAGGCAAATTTTTCCGATGCTCCCAAAAAACTTATCAACACTGCAAAAGTAGATAAATTGTCTTGCAGGGCACGATGCGAAGTTGTAAATTTGTGGCTTGTTAGAAAAAGTAGCAATGAAAGTCAGTATCATCATGGGCTCGAAGAGCGACTGGGATGTGATGTCAGCCGCCTGCGAGACTCTCGACGCTTTTGGCGTCCCTTACGAGAAAAAGGTCATAAGCGCTCACCGCACCCCTGGTTTTTTCTGTGAGTATATGGCTTCCGCCGCCTCACGCGGGGTTGACATTGTGATCGCCGGTGCCGGTGGTGCCGCTCATCTTCCCGGTATGGCGGCGGCGATGACTTCTCTTCCCGTGATAGGGGTGCCGATCAAGAGTGCGGCCCTGAACGGACTCGATTCGCTGCTTTCCATAGTCCAGATGCCTTCGGGTGTCCCTGTGGCCACGATGGCCATCAACGGGGCCAAGAACGCCGCCCTCTTCGCGGTGTCCATACTTGCTCTCCAGAGTCCTGAACTCCGTGCCTCCCTTGACGCGTTCAGGCAAAAGCAGGCTGAAAAGGTGCTCCAGACAGAACTGTAGAAATATGAAAGCATACCGTATATTTGTGGAGAAGTGTTCCGGGTTCCGGGTCGAGGCTGAAAGCCTGCGCAGAGAATTCAACGAAAACCTCTCCCTGTCCCTCCGTTCCCTGAGGCTGCTCAATGTCTATGACCTTTTCGGTTTCTCCGATGAGCTGCTTGAAAAATGCCGTTACACCGTCTTCGGCGAGAAAGTCACAGATCTCGTGAGCGATGACTGCCCGCTTGAGGGCCGCCGCTATCTGGCCGTGGAGTACATCCCGGGTCAGTTTGACCAGCGGGCCTCTTCGGCTGTGGACTGCGTACACCTTATCGAGCCGTCTGCCGATGTGCGCATACGCAGTTCGCGTCTGCTGATATTCGATGATGACATGACGGACGAGGCTCTTGCCGCAGTCCGCCATTATTATATCAATGCGGTCGAGTCCCGTCAGAAGGACCTTTCCGTGCTCGAGTACAACCAGACGGCGGATGTCAAGCCGCTGGCTTCTCTTGCCGGCTTCACTTCGATGGCGCCTGACGAGTATCCTGCGTTCTGCCGCAAGTGGGGCCTGGCGATGAATTCTGACGATCTGTTTGAGGTCGTGAAGTATTTCCGGAGCGAGCGCCGCGACCCGACTGAGACGGAGCTTCGCATCCTGGACACATATTGGAGCGACCATTGCCGCCACACCACATTCACCACAGAGCTGGAGGGTGTGAGCGTGGACGACTCGTTCATCCGTCCCGAGATCGAGGCCTCCCTTGCCGATGTCGAGCAGATCCGACGTGAGCTCGGGCGTGGGGAGAAGAGTTTCTGCCTCATGGAGCTTGCTACCATAGGAGCCCGTTACCTGCGCAAAAAAGGCCTTCTCGAAGACCTTGAAGTCAGCGAGGAGAACAACGCGTGCAGCATCTATGTCAACGTGGACGTTGACGGCAAGCCTGAGAAATGGCTCCTTCAGTTCAAGAACGAGACCCACAACCACCCGACGGAGATCGAACCGTTCGGCGGTGCCGCAACCTGCCTGGGAGGCGCAATACGCGACCCTCTCTCCGGCAGGGCTTACGTTTACCAGGCCATGCGTGTCACCGGTGCAGGGGACATCTGCCGGCCGGTGAGCGAGACCCTCCCGGGAAAACTGCCTCAGAAGCAGATAAGCCGCAAGGCCGCAGCGGGTTATTCCAGCTACGGCAACCAGATAGGCCTTGCCACGACACATGTGCGTGAAATCTACCATGAAGGCTATGTGGCCAAGAGACTTGAGGTAGGAGCCGTGGTCGGGGCCGTGAAGGCGGAGAACGTCCGCCGCGAGAGCCCCTCTCCGGGAGATGTGATATTGCTGCTCGGCGGCAGGACCGGCCGCGACGGCATCGGGGGTGCCACGGGCTCGTCCAAAGAGCATACCGAATCATCTATCGAGACCTGCGGCAGCGAGGTCCAGAAGGGCAACGCCCCTGAGGAGAGAAAACTCCAGAGACTTTTCCGCCGTCCCGAGGTGACACGACTCATCAAGAAATCCAACGACTTCGGAGCCGGGGGAGTGAGTGTCGCGATAGGCGAACTTGCCCCGGGGCTTGACATATACTTGGACCGTGTCCCTGTCAAATACAGCGGGCTAAACTCCACCGAACTTGCTATCAGCGAGTCCCAGGAGAGGATGGCCGTGGTGGTCGATGCCGCCGACAGGGAGGAGTTTGAGAAATACTGCCACAGCGAGAATGTCGAAGTGACCTATGTCGCCGACGTCACTGATAGCGGCAGGATGGTGATGTACAACGGCTCAGACAAGGTCGCCGACTTGAGCCGCGAGTTCATCGACAGCGCCGGCGCGAAGCATTATGCCGTGGCTGAGGTCCTGCCGGTGGAGGACAGGGATCCTTTTGAGGCGCATCCTGCGGGCAGGAACATAAAGGAAAAGATGCTTTCTGTGATGGAAGATCCTAATGTGGCATCACAGAAGGGGCTTGTCGAGATGTTCGACTCCACTATCGGGCGCTCCACCGTGCTCATGCCTTTCGGAGGTGTGACCCAGTGCACAGAGACGCAGGTATCAGTACAGAAACTCCCTGCGGACGGCTACACCGACACTGCCAGCATGATGGCTTTCGGCTACAATCCTTTCCTCTCTTCATGGAGTCCTTATCACGGGGCGGCGTATTCCCTTGTCGAGGCGTGCGCCAAGACAGTGGCCGCTGGCGGTGACTGGTCGGGGATGCGCTTCTCCTGCCAGGAGTATTTCGAGAGGATGACTTCCGACCCCCACAGCTGGGGCAAGCCTCTCAGCGCCCTGCTGGGTTCACTCCGGATGCAGCTTGCTTTCGGCCTCCCTTCCATAGGAGGCAAGGACTCTATGAGCGGCACATTCGAGCACATCAACGTCCCTCCGACCCTCATTTCATTCGGCGTCAGCACTGTGGATGCTTCCAAGGTGATCTCCCCGGAGTTCAAATGGGGTGGGGACAGGATATACCTCTTCCGCCATACTCCGCGTGCCGACAGGATGCCGGATGTGGAGTCTCTCAAGGCCTCATGGTCATATATCCATAAGGCGATAGAGTCAGGCGATATCACTGCCGCCTGGGCCGTAGGCTTCGGTGGCGTGGCCGAAGCGCTAGCCAAGATGTCATTCGGCAACATGTTCGGGGCTGATGTCAAAATATCTGAGAAGGACCTTTTCGACTGCCTCTGCGGCTCGATCGTGGTAGAGTCCGGTAAGGAACTTGATTTCCCGGGGGCGCAGCTGCTCGGCACCGTCACGGACGGGGAGGACTGCTGCCTGCGCATAAACGGAGAGAAGATAAGCATAGACGAGCTGCTTGAGGCCAACCTCAGGCGCTATTCCAAGGTCTATCCGCAGAGGGTGGCGGCAGAACACAAGTCTATGCTGAACGTCAAGTGCGAAGCTCCTGCCTATAAGGAGCCTCACTATGAGGGCGGCCCTGTGGAGCATCCGCTTGTCTATATACCGGTGTTCCCGGGAAC